>JBIOYO010000428.1:0-11725 GCA_044870175.1 Nocardioidaceae bacterium
GCGACCGCCTCCGGCTCGCCCTCGACGTGCACCCGCACGCTGCCGTCGGGCTCGTTGCGCACCCAGCCGGCGACCCCAAGTCCCCGGGCCTGCTGCCTGCAGGAGTCGCGGAAGAACACGCCCTGCACCCTCCCGTGCACGACGACGGACCGGGCGACTGTCTCCATCGGCCCAGCCTACGATCGACTCGTGCGGGACCTGGCCGGCATCCTCGCCGCCTTGGACGAGCCCACCGCGCACGCGGCGGCCTCCGCGGCCGCCCAGCTGCTCGGTGACCCGGCGGACCCGCAGGCCTTCGAGCGGCTGACCCAGCTCGACGTCCAGGAGTTCCTGTGGCGGGACCTGCCCGCCCTGCCGGCGGCGGACCGCGCGGCGCACCACGACGTCGCCTGGGCGCTGGCCGACGTGCTCGAGCTGGCCGGTCGCCCTCGGTACGCCGCCGTGTGCCGCGACCGGGTGACCCACGAGATCATCGAGGCCTGGCGCCGGGACCCCTCGGCCGGGGCGGCGGCGGCCGCGGCGGCGGAGCGGCGGTCGGGTGTCGTCCCGCCGGACACCGCGTCGCTGGCCTTCGGAGGGCCGGGCCGGGAGTCCGCGCTCGAGCGCCTGGTGCGCCACCAGGCCTCGCGGGTCCTCGAGCTCGCGGCGGAACGTGGAGACCTGTCCGGGAGCGAGCTGGGCTCGCAGCGAGCCGCCGAACAGCTGGTCGCCGCGTTCCTGAGCGCTCCGTCGCCGGAGCACCACGGCGCCTGTCCTCGCGACGCCGTCCGCCAGCAGAGGACCCAGGCGTGGGCCCGGCACCTGGCCGGCGGCGACCCGGGGTGGCTGACGTCGGTGCTGCCGGCGGTGCTTCGCGAGCCGGAGGACACCTCGGCGCCGGCCCTGTCGCTCGTCCCGGCGCGGGCACTGCTCGAGGCGGCGTGGGACGGCGTGCGCCTCACCGAGGGCGGCGAGCTGCCCGAGGCCACGGTCGCCGCGCTGGACGACCGGTTCGCCTGGTCCGACGACCGGCCCCGGAGCCGCCTCGCCCGCGTGGAGAGCAGGCTGCCGCCGCTGCTGTTCCTGCGCCAGCACCTCCAGGCCCAGCGGCTGCTGGTGGTGCGCCACGACCGCCTGGAGGTCACCGCCACGGGCCGGCGCTGCCTGGCGGACCCAGTGCTGCTGTGGCAGGCCGTGACCGACCCCGCGCCCCGGTGGGGCGACGCGTTCGACGCCGACGCCCTCGCGGTCATGGCCGCGCTGCTGCTGCGGTCGCCGGCGGTCTCGCGGGAGGATCTCGTGGACGAGGCCGCTGCGGTCCTGGGCGGCGCCGCCGCCGCCGTCGACTGGGTCCGGGTGGAGTGGTACCGGGTCGGCGTGCCGCTGGGCTGGTGGGAGCGGTCGCGTGGCCGCTGGCTTGGGCTCCGGCTGTCCCGGCTCGGCCGAGCCGCCGCGACCCAGACGTTCTGGTCGGTCGCCGCCCGCCCGCGCGGGTCTCCCGGTGGTTGAGCCGCTTGTCAGGGGGACAAGATAGGGTGCCGTCGTGGTCTACACCTCGGAGTACCCGTTCGTCTACCTCACCGTCGACGTCGTGGCGCTGTCGGTGCTCGACGGTGCGCTGTCCGCGCTGATGGTCAGGCGCGGCGCACCGCCGTTCGAGGGCAGGTGGGCGCTGCCGGGCGGGTTCGTCGACCAGGACGAGGACCTGGAGCGGGCGGCCCGGCGCGAGCTTCGCGAGGAGACCGGGGTCACCGGGCGCGGCGTACGCCTGCAGCAGCTCCGGGCGTACGGCGACCCGCGCCGCGACCCACGGCACCGTGTCGTCTCGGTCGCGCACCTCGCCCTGCTGCCGGCCGGCGCTGCGACGCGGGCGGGCGACGACGCCGCTGAGGCCGAGTGGCGTCCGGTCGCGCGGCTGCTCCGCGGCCGGCTCGCGTTCGACCACCGGCGGATCCTGGCCGACGCGGTCGACCGGTTGGCGCTGGACCTGGAGCTGACCACCGTCGCCGCCGCGCTCCTGCCGCCCGAGTTCACCATCTCCGAGCTGCGCGGGATCTATGAGAGCGTGTGGGGCCTGGCGCTCGACCCGGGCAACTTCCAGCGGAAGGTGATGAGCACCGACGGCTTCGTGGTGCCGACCGGCCGGCAGACCTCGGGCGGGCTCGGCCGGCCCGCCGCGCTGTTCCGGGCGGGTACGACCGTCGAGCTGCGCCCGCCCATGAGCCGGTCGGGCGCCTGACCGACCGCTGGCCGGAGATGGACGAGGAGGAGGTCGAACGGCGCCGCGCCCTCGTGCCGGAGCTGACCTTCCCCGGCGAGCTGCCGGTGAGCGCGCGCCGCGACGACATCGCGGCGGCGATCCGCGAGCACCAGGTGGTCGTGGTGGCCGGGGAGACCGGGTCCGGCAAGACCACCCAGATCCCCAAGATCTGCCTGGGGCTGGGCCGCGGCGTCCGCGGGATGGTCGGGCACACCCAGCCTCGGCGCATCGCGGCGCGCAGCGTCGCCGAGCGGATCGCCGAGGAGGTCGGCACCGGCCTCGGCGGTGACGGCCTGGTCGGCTACCAGGTGCGGTTCACCGACCACACCGGCCCGAACACGCTGGTGAAGCTGATGACCGACGGCATCATGCTCACCGAGCTGCGGCACGACCGGACGCTGTCCCGCTACGACACCGTGATCGTCGACGAGGCCCACGAGCGCAGCCTCAACATCGACTTCCTCCTCGGTTACCTCAAGCGGCTGCTGCCGCGCCGCCCGGACCTCAAGGTCGTCGTCACCTCCGCCACGATCGACCCGGACCGGTTCGCCGCGCACTTCGCCGGCCCCGCCGGCCGGCCCGCCCCCGTGGTGGAGGTCTCCGGGCGGACCTACCCGGTGGAGGTGCGCTACCGCCCGCTCATGGCCGAGGGCACCGACGCCGACGGGGAGCTGCTGGTCCGCGACCAGACCGAGGCCGTCGTCGACGCCGTCCGCGAGCTGACCGGGGAAGGCCCGGGCGACATCTTGGTCTTCCTTCCCGGCGAGCGGGAGATCCGTGACACCGCCGACGTGCTGGCCGGCCTCTCCCGCCCCGGACACCCCAGCGGCTTCGACGTGCTCCCGCTGTACGCACGGCTGTCCGCGGCCGAGCAGCACCGGGTGTTCGCGGCGCACTCCCGCCGCCGCGTCGTGCTGGCCACCAACGTCGCCGAGACGTCCCTGACGGTCCCTGGCATCCGGTACGTCGTCGACACCGGCGTGGCGCGGATCAGCCGCTACTCCACCCGCACCAAGGTGCAGCGCCTCCCGATCGAACCGGTGAGCCAGGCATCCGCCCGCCAACGGTCGGGTCGCTGCGGCCGCCTCGAGGCGGGGGTCGCGATCCGGCTCTACTCGGAGGAGGACTACCTCGCCCGGCCTGCGTACACCGACCCGGAGATCCTCCGGACCAACCTGGCCTCGGTGCTGCTGCAGATGTGGGCGCTGGGCCTCGGGGACGTGGGGCGGTTCCCCTTCCTCGACCCTCCCGACCGGCGCAACGTCACCGCGGGCATGCAGCTGCTGGAGGAGCTCAGCGCCGTGACCGACAAGGGCGGCCGGGGCCGGCTCACGCCGGTCGGCCGCCGCCTGGCCGCGATCCCCGTCGACCCGCGGCTGGGCCGGATGATCCTCGAGGCCGACCGGCTCGGCTGCCTTCGCGAGGTGCTGCCCGTCGTCGCGGCCCTGTCGGTGCAGGACCCTCGGGAGCGACCCGCCGAGCAGCGGGCCCAGGCCGACGCGAAGCACGCGCGGTTCCGCCACGAGCGCTCCGACTTCCTCACCCTGCTGAACCTGTGGCGGCACCTCCGCACCCAGCAGCGGGAGCTGGGGTCCAGCGCCTTCCGCCGGATGTGCCGCGCGGACTTCCTCAACTACCTGCGCATCCGCGAGTGGCAGGAGCTGGAGGCGCAGCTGCGCCAGGTGGCGCGACAGCTCGGCCTGACCGTCGGCCACCTCGCCCGTCACGATGCTGAGGTGGACGAGGAGGCGGTGCACCAGGCGCTGCTGTCGGGGCTGCTGTCCCACATCGGCCTGCGGGACACCGAGCCCAAGCAGCGCGGCGCGCCGTACCTGGGCGCCAGGGGCACCCGGTTCGCCATCTTCCCCGGCTCGGGACTGTTCCGCCGTCAGCCGGCTTTCGTCATGGCCGCGGAGCTGGTCGAGACGTCGCGGCTCTACGCCCGGGTGAACGCGGCGATCCAGCCGGAGTGGGCCGAACGGCTGGGCGGCCACCTGGTGCGGCGCAGCCACTCCGAGCCGCACTGGTCGAAGCGGCGGGCCGCGGTCATGGCCCGCGAGCGGGTCACCCTGTACGGCGTCCCGCTGGCTGCCGACCGCCTGGTGTCGTACGGCGCGCTCGACCCGCCGCTGGCCCGGGAGCTGTTCATCCGGCACGCCCTGGTGTACGGCGAGTGGAGCACCCGGCACCGGTTCTTCGCGGCGAACCGGGCGCTGCTGGAGGACGCCGAGGAGCTGGAGCACCGGGCCCGCCGACGCGACCTCGTGGTCGACGAACACACCTTGTACGACTTCTACGACGCGCGCGTGCCACCCGACGTGGTGAGCGGCGCCCACTTCGACGCCTGGTGGAAGCGGGCCCGGCAGCGCGACCCCGACCTGCTCACGTTCGACCCGGGCATGCTCCTGCACGCCACCGCCGCCGACGTCGCCAGGGCCGCCGAGGCCGACTACCCCGACACCTGGGCGGCCGGGGCGATGACGCTGCCGCTGCGCTACCACTTCGAGCCGGGCGCACCCAACGACGGCGTGACCGTCGACGTCCCGGTGGGCGCGCTCAACCAGCTCGACGACGCGGCGTTCTCCTGGCAGGTGCCGGGGCTGCGCGAGGACCTCGTCGTCGCGCTGCTCCGCTCGCTGCCCAAGTCGCTGCGGGTGTCGTTCGTGCCGGCGCCCAACCATGCCAGGGCGTTCCTCGCGGCCACTCCGGCGGGGGAGGAGCCGCTCCTGGACGCGCTGGGGCGGCACCTGCGAGCCACCACCGGCGTCGTCGTGCCGCGGGACGCCTGGGACACCTCGAAGGTCCCGGCCCACCTGCTGCCGACGATCCGGGTCCTCGACGAGGACGGGTCGGTGCGCGCGAAGGGCAAGGACCTGGCAGCGCTCAAGGCCCCCCTGGCCGGCGCGGTGGCCGACGCGCTGGCCGAGGCGGCCGAGGACCTCACGGCGACAGGTCAGACCTCGTGGAGCTTCGGGGCCGTCCCGGAGACCAGCACGTGGACCCGCGCCGGCCACGAGGTGCGGGCCTTCCCCGCGCTGGTCGACGAGGGCCGGACGGCCGGCCTGCAGGTGCTCGGCTCCGCCGAGGAGGCGGCTGCCGCGCACCGGCGGGGGGTGCGCCGCCTGCTGCGGCTCTCGGTGCGGGCACCGGACCTGTCCAGGGGGCTCGGCAACGCCGACAAGCTGCAGTTGGCCGGGTCGCCGTACCCGTCCGTGGCCGAGCTGCTGGAGGACTGCGTGCTGGCCGCCGTCGAGCAGCTGATGGACGCCCACGGCGGTCCGGTCCGGGACCCCGGCGCCTTCGACGCTCTCGCCACGCGGGTGGCCGCGGGGCTGCCGGAGGCGGCCCGGGCCGTGCTCGCCGCCGTAGTTCGGGTCCTGGAGGCATGGCGCCGCACCGACCGGATGCTCAGCGGCTCGGCGAGCCTCCCACTGCTGCCTGCGCTCACCGACATGCGCGGCCAGCTCGGCCGGCTGGTGCACCGCGGGTTCGTCGCCGACGTCGGCGCGACCAGGCTGGCCCAGCTGCCGCGCTACCTGGAGGCGGTGCGGGTCCGGCGGGACCGGCTGGACTCCGCCGTGGCCGCGGACCGCGCGCTGATGGACCGGGTGGCGCCGCTGCAGGAGGCGTACCTGCACCGGCTCGGCGGCGTGCCGGATGGTCGTCCGCCGCGGGCCGGGCTGGTCAGGGTGCGGTGGCTCCTGGAGGAGTACCGGGTGAGCCTGTGGGCCCAGCACCTCGGAACCGCGGAGAAGGTCTCCGACGCACGGGTACGCCGGGCACTGGAGGAGCTGTAGCCACCTGTGGCCGTCTGAGTGCGCCGGACCGGGAGCGCCTCACGGCGCGTGGCCGCTCGCAGCGGCTGGTTTCGGGACCCGGGGCTGCCGCGGCCCGGCGCGCGCCCCAGCATACAGGCCGGTGGTCGGTCAGGAGAGGGTGCCGGCGAGCTCCAGCCGGCCGGCGTGCTCGAGCTGGTCGGCCATGGTGACCAGCTTGGCCGCGGAGAGGTCGGAGCGGTAGGTCGAGTCGTCCTCGTCGCCGAGCAGCGCGCGGCCGGCCGCGGCCACCCGGGCGAACGCCGCCGCCCGGAACAGCGCGTCGGCGAAGTCGCCGACGACGATGCCGCGCAGCACCTCGTCGGCCAGCCTGCGGACCTCCTCGGGGCCGGGCGGCTCGACCACGCCGGCGACGGCCTCGTGCACCGGCGTCAGCCGCCGGCCGGCGTCGAACTCGCGGGCCGCGGACTCCGGGGAGGTGTGCACCCAGGCGCGCAACAGGTACAGCCGCCAGAGGCACCCGGCGAGCGAGTCCGGCGGTGCGCCCGCCCATAGGTCCGCGATGCTGTCCAGGCCCTCCATCTCGGCCAGATGCACGATGCGCTCCACCACCGCCTCGTCGGCATGGTTCCGCGCGCCGCGCACGAGCAGGGCCGCGCAGCGGTCCGCGGCCTCGCTCCGGGTGGCCGGGTCGACGTCGCCGACCAGGTCCTCGAAGTGGGCCGCGCCCGGCAGCGCCGGTCGGTGGTGCCGCGGTGCCTGGGTCATCGGCGCCACACTATGCCGCGATCACGGACGAGTGTCACTGCAGCAGTGCCGCCGCCCGCTGGGCCGCCGTGACCATCGGCTCCTCGCCCGGTGCGTAGTTGAAGTCCTGGCCCTCCAGCCTCATGTCGAGGATTGCCACGCGGTCGCCGGCGATCGCCAGGCCCGTGGACTCGAACACCGCGTCGTCGGAGCCCGGTTGCACCGGGCCGTACGTGAGCAGGTACCAGCCGGCGGCGCCGGCCGGCACGGCGACCGGCTGCAGCGCGCCCACCCGGCGCAGGTCGTAGCGGGCCAGTCTCTCCCGGCACCGACGGTGCCAGGCGCCGAGGACGTCGTACGCCCGGGCCGCTGTCGCCGCGTCGGGGAACTGCGCGACCAGGTGTCGCGCCGGGCGGCCGGCCTGCCCGGCTGGGACGTAGGTCCTGGTGACCGTCCGGGTGGCGCCGACCGAGGACACCGCGAACCGGTCGCACGTGGCCAGGTCGGCGGGCTCGCGTGCAGAGGTGGCCTGCTCACGCCAGGCGAACGACTCGTTGAAGCCGGGCAGCTCCGCGGCGGGCAGCAGCCGCGCCGGAAGCCCGGCCGGCCCCGTGGCGGGGGAGTCCGTGGCGGGGGAGTCCGTGGCTGGGGAGTCCGTGGCGGGGGACTCCGTGGAGCCGGTGGGCGGCTCCGGCGTCGGGCTCGGTGTCGTGCTGGTCGGCTCCGCGGGGGTCGGGGCGGCCGAGTCCGGCGTGGACGGCGCGGTGGCCGCCGGCTCGTCGGTGCAGCCGGACACGGTCAGGGCCAAAGCGACTGCGGTGAGGAGGGTGAGGGCCCTGACCACCGCTGCGGGCTTGTGCGGCATGTCGTGACTGTAGGAGCAGCGCCGGCTCCTGACCGCCTGCGTGGGCCGTGTCGCCGGGTCCGGATACGGTGGGGCCGGGCAGCGGAGCGGACGGGGAGCGAGGGACGAGCGTGCGGACGGCGAGGCGACTGGTCGGCTCGGTCGCCGCCGTGGCCGGCGTCTTGGTCCTTGCCGCCGGCCTCGCCGGCTGCACGGGCGACGACGACCCGGGCGGTGGCCCGTCGCCGTCGGCCGACCCGACCTCCAGCAGCACGCCGGCACCGGTCTCGTTGTCGTTCGGGATCTTCGGTGGCGACGCGACGGTCCAGGCCTACCGTGACCTGGTGTCGGCGTACACCGCCGAGCATCCGGAGGTGACGATCTCCCTGCGGGTGAGCGACGACGGCGAGCAGGCGGCGAGGAAGGTCCGCCAGTCCACCCAGGCGGGGACCGCGCCGGACGTGTTCTTGCTCGACTCCCGCGATCTGGCGGGCCTGGTGGGCACGGAGATCCTGCAGCCGGTCGACGAGCTCATGGCGCAGCGGGACCTGCAGTTCGGCGACGACTTCCAGCGGCTGGGGTTCACGGCGTTCAGCGCCGACCAGATGTTGCAGTGCATGCCGGTCGAGGTGTCCCCGCTGGTCGTGTACTACAACCCGGACGTCGTCGACCTGTCCAGGCTTGCGCCCGACGCCGACGCCGCGGAGGACGTGGACCCCGGCGTCGCGCCGGAGCCCTCGCCAGGCGCCGAGGACGAGTCGGCGGCCGCCGCTCCGAGCGAGGAGCCCAGCGGCTCGCCGTCGGAGGGTCCGACCGGCTCCCCCGACGCGGTCTCGGCAGAGACCGGCTGGAGCTGGGAGCAGTTCGTGGCCGCCGCCCAGATGGCGGCCGCCGAGGGGGTGAAGGGCGTCTGGATCCGCCCCGACGTGGACGTGCTCACCCCGATGGTGCGCTCGCAGGGCGGCGACGTCGTCGACGACGTGGTCGACCCCACCACGCTGACCCTCTCCGCCGACACCTCCGTACAGGCGATAGACAAGGTGCTGTCCCTGGTGCGCAACCCCGTGCTCTCCCCGACCGCGGCGGAGATCCGGGCCGCGGACGCCGTGACCCGGTTCACCGACGGCAGGCTGGGGATGCTGCTCGGCACCCGCGCGCAGCTGCCGGTGCTGCGCGAGGCGGGAGTGCGGTTCGACGTGATGCCGCTGCCGTCACTCGGGCGGTTCCGGTCCTACTCCACGATCGTCGGCATGTGCCTGGCCCCCGGCGGCGAGCACGTGCCCGAGGCTGCGGACTTCGTGGCCTGGGCCGTCGGGGCGCAGGGCGCGGCGCTGCTGGCCGGCTCGGGGGCGGTGGTGCCGTCCAACATCGCGGTGCTGCACTCCGAGGAGTTCCTGCAGCCTGGCCGGCGGCCACGACACTCCGCGGTGTACGCCGCGAGCGTGGTCCGCTCCGACCCGGGGCCGTACTCCGCGCAGTGGCGGACCGTGGCCCGGCGCAGCGATGTGGCGCTGTCCCGGCTCTTCCACGACCTCTCGATCGACCAGGCGACCGGCACCGGGCCCTTCCTGCAACGCCTCGACCAGCGCTCCGAGCGGTGGTTCACCCCTCCGGAGGGGGGACTAGGTCCGGACTAGGTCTCGCCCAGAGCGTCGGCCAGCGCCTCAGCGGTGAGGCCGACCTGCCAGGGCCGCGCGCCGAGCTCGCGCAGCCGGTCCGCCACCGCGACGACCAGCCGGTCGCCGGACGCGGCGGGGGGGTCCCAGACCAGGCGGCGGGTCGCGTCCGGCGAGAGCAGGTTCTCCACCGGCACCGACAGGTCGGCGGCGATCCGGGCCAGCTCGGCGCGCGCCCGCGAGAGCCGGGCCGCGGCGACCGGGTCCTTGTCGGCCCACGCCCGCGGGGGCGGCGGCCCGTCGTAGCGGGCGGTGAGCTGCGGCAGGTCGGCCTCGGGCAGCTCCAGCGCCTCGCGCAGCGCGGTCACCCAGGTGGCGGCGTACCGGTCGGCGCCCCGGCCGCGGAAGCCCCTGACCGCCTGGAGCGCGCGCCGGTCCCGGGGCAGTGCCGTCGCGGCCTCGATGATCGCGGAGTCGGGGATCACCCGTCCGGGCGTCACGTCGCGGTCCGCGGCGATCGCGTCGCGGGCCTGCCACAGGGCGCGCACCGCGGCGAGTGACCGCCGGCCACGGATCCGGTGCAGCCCGGAGG
Source organism: Nocardioidaceae bacterium (assembly GCA_044870175.1). Taxonomy (GTDB): domain Bacteria; phylum Actinomycetota; class Actinomycetes; order Propionibacteriales; family Nocardioidaceae; genus JBIOUF01. The sequence continues at coordinate 9,815 of JBIOYO010000428.1, forward strand.
TGCGTCGCCACGGGTCCGGCCGGGGACCCGTGGGCAGGGAGCCGGCCAGGCGCTCGAACTCCTGGCGGGCCCACTCGGCCTTGCCCGCCCGCTCCAGCTGCTCGCCGAGTGCCGCCCGCAGCTCGCCGAGCACCTCCACGTCGAGGGCGGCGTACTCCAGCCAGGAAGCCGGCAACGGCCGGGTCGACCAGTCCACTGCGGAGTGCTCCTTGCGCATCCGCCAGCCGAGGACGGTCTCGACCAGGGTGGCGAGGCCGACCCGTGGGTAGCCCAGCAGGCGGCCGGCCAGCTCGGTGTCGAACAGGCTCGCCGGCCGCATGTGCAGCTCGGCGAGGCAGGGCAGGTCCTGCGACGCGGCGTGGACGATCCACTCGGTGTCGCCGATCGCGGCGGCCAGGTCGGAGAGGTCGGCGAACACGGTCGGGTCCACCAGTGCCGTCCCGGCGCCCTCCCGCCGGACCTGCACCAGGTAGGCCCGCGCCGAGTAGCGGTAGCCGGAGGCCCGCTCGGCGTCGATGGCGACCGGCCCTGAGGCGGCGCCCACCGCCGCCACGACCCGCGCGAGGTCGGCGGGACGGTCGACCACGGAGGTGAGCCCGTCGCGCAGGGTCAGCAGCGGGGCGGGCTCGGGTGCCGGTGAGCGGGGCGGGTCCGTTGTTGCTGCGGAGTCCTCAGAAGGCGCCACGCTGGCCACGCCGGCTCGGCAGGGAGGTCACGCCCTCCGGGACCGGTTCCAGCCCCGAGGCCGTGCACAGCAGCTCGGCCCACGCCTCCACGTGCGGGCCGAGGTCCCCCACCGGCGTCCATGACGCCCGGATCTCCAGCTGGGCGGTGGCCTGCTCGTCGGCCATGCCGCCGAAGCTCTCCGACGCGACCTTCGTCACGGTCCCGGACGGGGCCAGGAAGCCGGCGCCGTGGGTGTCCAGGGCGTCGGTCAGCCAGGCCCAGCCGACGGCGCCGAGGAGCGGGTCGTTGGCCATGTCCGGGTCGATCTCGGCGCGGGCGTACGCCACACAGCGGAAGTCGCCGGCCCAGGTGTCGTTGCCGGCCGGGTCGTGCAGCAGGACGATCCGCCCGGTGCCGACGTCGTCACCCTCTGCCGACACGTCCGCGGACAGGGCGAAGGCGAAGGGCGCGATGCGTTGGGGTGCCGGCATCTCTTCGCAGAGCACCTCCGGCCGCAGCCGCGCCGCCCGCATCTGCGCGACGGCCACCTGGAACCTCTGCGGGGTGGCTGACGCGTCCACACGGGTCTGCTGACGTGTGGCCATGGGCAGAAGACTAGGCGCCGGGCTGGTCGAGGGTTCAACGACACGCGAGACGGCCTGTAGAGATGGCCTGTCAAGATGGCCCGGTGCCCGTCCCGCCGACCCATGACTCCGCCTTCCTCCGGGCCGCGCGCGGCGAGGCGGTGCCGTACACCCCGGTCTGGTTCATGCGCCAGGCAGGCCGGTCGCTCCCGGAGTACCGCGCGGTCCGCGCCGGCGTGGGGATGCTCGAGGCGTGCATGCGCAGCGACCTGGTCGCCGAGATCACGCTGCAGCCGGTGCGCCGGTACGCCGTGGACGCCGCGGTCCTGTTCTCCGACATCGTGCTGCCGCTGAGGGCCGTCGGCGTCGACCTGGACATCAAGCCGGGCGTGGGGCCGGTGGTGGCCCAGCCGGTGCGGACGACGGCCGACGTCGCTGCGATCCCGGACCTGACCCCGGACCACGTGCCGTTCGTGACCGAGGCGGTCCGGTCGCTGGTGGCCGAGCTCGGGTCGACGCCCCTGATCGGCTTCGCGGGCGCGCCGTTCACCGTCGCGTCGTACCTCCTCGAGGGAGGGCCCTCGCGCGACCACGCGCAGACCAAGGCGATCATGCTCGGCCGCCCGGACGTCTGGGACGCGCTGATGCGCAAGATCGCCGG
>JBIOYO010000429.1:0-2167 GCA_044870175.1 Nocardioidaceae bacterium
CACCGGCAGCTCCTGGTCCGGCACGGCGACCTCACCGCAGTCCGGGCAGTGCACGATCGGGATCGGCGTGCCCCAGAAGCGCTGCCGGGACAGCAGCCAGTCGCGCAGCCGGTAGTTCACCGTGCCGCGCCCCAGGCCCTTCGCCTCCAGCCAGGCGGTGATCCGGGCCTTCGCCTCCTCGACACCGAGCCCGTCGAGCGAGACCTCGTCGTTGGCGGAGCTCACGGCGGGACCGTCACCCAGGTAGGCCTCGCCCTCCCAGCCCTCGGGGGGCTGCACGGTGCGAACGATGGGCAGGTCGAAGGCCTTGGCGAAGTCCCAGTCCCGCTGGTCCTGGCCGGGCACGGCCATGATCGCGCCGGTGCCGTAGTCGGCCAGCACGTAGTCGGCGGCGTAGATGGGGATCTGCTCGCCGTTGACCGGGTTGACCGCGTGCGAGCCCAGGAACACGCCGGTCTTCGGCCGGTCCGTGGCCAGCCGCTCGATCTCCGACTCCCGGCGGACCTCCTCCAGGTAGGCCTCGAACTCCTCGCGCTGCTCCGGCGCACACAGCTCGGAGGCCAGCCGCGCGTCTGCGGCCACCACGAAGAAGGTAGCGCCGAACAGGGTGTCCGGCCGGGTGGTGAACACGGTCACCGAGTCGTGCGCGACGGACCCCACGACCTCGAAGTCGACGTGGGCGCCCTCGGAGCGGCCGATCCAGTTGCGCTGCATCGCCAGCACCCGTTCGGGCCACGACCCGCGCAGCGACTCCATGTCGTCCAGCAGCCGCTGGGCGTAGTCGGTGACCTTGAAGTACCACTGCGACAGCTCCCGCTTGGTGACCACCGCGCCGCACCGCTCGCACAGCCCCTGCACGACCTGCTCGTTGGCCAGGACGGTCTGGTCGTTCGGGCACCAGTTCACCGGCGAGTGCTTGCGGTAGGCCAGGCCACGCTCGCGGAAGCGCAGGAACAGCCACTGGTTCCAGTGGTAGTACTCAGGGTCGGACGTGTGCAGCCGGCGCGACCAGTCGAAGGAGACCGCGTAGCGGCGCAAGGACTCCGCCTGCCGCTCGATGTTGGCGTAGGTGTACGCCGCCGGGTGCTCTCCGCGAGCGATCGCCGCGTTCTCCGCCGGCAGGCCGAAGGAGTCCCAGCCGATCGGGTTCAACACGTCGTACCCGGTCTGCCACCAGTAGCGGGCGATCACGTCGTGCAGCGCCATCACCTCGGCGTGGCCCATGTGCAGGTCACCCGAGGGGTAGGGAAACATCGTCAGCGCGTAGCGGCGCGGACGGGTCCCGTCGTCGGCGGCCTTGAACGAGTCCAGCTCCCGCCACACGGCGCGCCACTTCTCCTGGATCGCCACGACGTCGTACGCCGCAGTGCCCGCCTGCTCCGTCATCTCGCTCGTCCTGTCATCGTCCGCGGTCTTGAGTCTCACGTCCCGGGCACAAAAAAACCCTCCGGGGCAGGAGGGTCGCCGCGCTGCCGTCTGTGGGTCAGCGCGGCCTGCCGAGGAGGAAGGTCGCTCGCACGGCACCAGGGTAGCCCAACGCCGCGGGGTCCGCGCCCGGGTTCGCCGGCGGTCAGGGTCCCGGCGACGGGCCGCTCTCCCCGAGCGCCCGCTCCAGCTGTTGCAGGCTCCGGGCCAGCTGCTCGTACGTCGCCGGGCCGAGCGTCGTCAGCCAGGCCCGGTCCACCTCACCCACGACCTGGTCGATGGCCGCCGACGCCCGGTGGCCCCGGCCGGTCAGCCGGACCACCCGGGAGCGACGGCTGGTCAGGTCCGGGACCCGGATGAGGTAGCCGGCCCGCTCCAGCTGGGTCAGCAGGTGGTTCATGGCCTGCTTGGACAGCTCGGCCCTGGCGGCGAGCACGCCTGGTCGCTGTCCCTCTGGTCCGGGGTACAAGAAGACCGCGAGGTGGCCGGGAAGCAGGTCGTCGAAGCCGGCAGCGCGAAGGCCCGCCATCACCCGGTGGCGGACGACGACCGCCGGCCGGCGTACCAGCGCCCCGGCGGACGGAACTGCTCCGCTTCTCGACAAGTGAGTCCCCCCGGACCGCCCATGTCGTCCCATTGAGCCGAGATCCTCCGTCCCTTTCAACCCCGTGCGGGTAAAGATGTCCGTCGAGGGGGGTTCCGACGACAGGATCCACAGGCCGATGCCCCGACGCGGGGGTGC
>JBIOYO010000430.1:0-4479 GCA_044870175.1 Nocardioidaceae bacterium
CCTCGGTGTAGGCGTTCTCCGCCTCGAGGTAGGCCAGCGTCTCCGGGGCCTCCTTGTCGCGCAGCCACTCGTACTCGTCGAGGAACGTGTGGCCGTGGTGGGTGCGCAGGTGCGGCACCTTCGCGGCGATGGGAGGCCCCGGCGGCTGGGCGGGCCCGCTGGCGTCTGGCATGCCGGGGAGCCTATGCCAGGACCCCGACAGGGTCGTTCGTCACCGGGGGCCGGGTGTGGCCAGGCCTCGTCAGCCCGGCTCCGGGGGACGCCACAGCGACAATGCGGCGTCGTCGTCTCTGAACGTCCGCACCGGGCCCGGGCCGGTGTGCGCGGTCTCGAACCGGACCGTGACCCGGCCGGCGCCGGACCCCCAGACCCAGCCACGGCCCTGCTCGGCGTGCTCCACGTCGGCGCCCGGCGGCCACCGGCGGGCCGAGCGGGCGGCTCCGGCCGTCGGCGGTGGCGGCGGTCCGTCGCCGTTCCCGGTCTGGTCATCGCCGGGCGCCGACGAGCCGGGCGGCTCCGGCACCGAAGCCATGGCCGCGTCGAACAGCGCCTCCTGAACCCAGTCCGCCAGCCCCGAGACGCCTACGCCGAGCAGCCGCACCCCGCCGGTCGCGTCCACCTCGCCGAGCAGCCCGCGCGCCAGCCGCTGCACGACCCGGGCGCTGTCCGTCGGCGCGTCCAAGGTCGTGGACCGGGTGTGGGTGCTGAAGTCGTGCAGGCGGACCTTGAGGGTGACGGTCCGGCCGGAGAGCCGCGCGCTCCGCAGCCGGTCGGCGACCTTGGCGGCCTGCCGGTCGACGAGCCCCTCCAGCACCCGGCGGTCCACCAGGTCGACGTCGTAGGTGTCCTCGACGCTGACCGACTTGGCCTCGCGGTGGGGGACCACCGGGCGGTCGTCCTCCGCGCGGGCCAGCGCGTGCAGCGACCCGCCGTGGGCCTGGCCGACCAGCCGGACCAGCTCCTCGCGCGACACGGCGGCCAGCTCCCCGACGGTGTGCACGCCCACCCGGCGCAGCCGTTCGGCCGTGGCCGGCCCGACCCCCGGGATCACCCGCACGGGCATCGGGTCCAGGAAGGACCGCTCCTCGCCGGGGGGCACCACCACGAGGCCGTCGGGCTTCTGCAGGTCGCTGGCCACCTTGGCGACGAGCTTGGACCCCGCCAGTCCGACCGAGGCGGTCAGCCCACCCGTCGCCTCGTGCACCCGGCGCTTGAGCCCTCGCGCGGTCTCGGTCAGCGCCGTGACCGTGTCGTGGTCCAGCCCGCCCGCCGCCAGGTCGACGTACGCCTCGTCCAGGGACAGCGGCTCCACGAGCGGTGACAGCTCGCGGAGCAGGGCCATGACCGTCGCGCTGGTCTCACGGTAGGCATGGAAGCGCCCGGCCAGGAACGCCGCGTGCGGGCACCGGGAGCGCGCCTCCGCGGTCGGCATGGCCGAGCGGACCCCGAACCGCCGCGCCTCGTACGACGCCGTGGCCACGACGCCACGCCCACCCACCCCTCCGACCACGACCGGCTTGCCGCGCAGCGACGGCTTGTCCCGCTGCTCCACGGAGGCGAAGAAGGCGTCCAGGTCGAGGTGCAGCACCGTGGGGGCGGCGCGGCTCGCGGGCACCCGGTCATCATGCCTCGCGTGCGGGCCGGTTCCCGTCCCCAGATGCGGACCCGGCGTGGCTGTGCACAGGCGAGCCGGGCCGGCCTCCCCGCGGCGGCCGCGAGCAGCACAGTGGCGCCATGAGACGAGGCGACGACCCGCTCGGCATCCCCAAGGTCAGTCTGCGCACACCGCTCGACGCGCTAGCGCTGGTGCCGTTCGCGCTGGGGTTCCATCCCGAGCGCTCGCTGGTGCTGTTGACCACGACCCCGGAGGGCCAGCCCTTCCACGCTCGGGTCGACCTCCCCGAGCCGGGGCACGGCGGCGACGGCGACGATGACGGCGATGACGGCGATGACGGCGCCGCACCCCCCCTCGGCCCGGTGGACCGGCTCGCACTGCTGGACCAGCTCGTCGAGCAGGTGGCGGCTGCGGCCGCGGCCAACCGCGCCGACCTCGCGGTCGTCGTGGCCTACACCGCCGGCCCGCTGTTCGCCGAGCTCGCGGTCGCCATGCTCGGCGAGCGCCTGCTGGCGCGCGGCATCCACGTGGTGATGGCAGTCCGGGCCCACGGTGGCCGGTGGTTCCCGGTGGGCGACCTCGACCACCCGGGCGTCCCCTACGACATCCGCGACCACCCGCTCACCGCCGAGGGGGTGCTGGCCGGCCGGGTCACCTTCTCCAGCCGCTCGGCACTGGTCGAGTCCTTGGTGCCACGCGACCCGGGCGACGTCGAGGAGGTCGCGCTCGCCGCGGCCCGGCTGCTCGGTGGGGCGGGCGCCGCCGACCCGGCCGCGGAGGCTGAGTGGCTCAAGCAGCGAGCCCGCAGGCCGCCGGGCGACGCGCTCGAGCCGGGTGAGGTGGCTCGCGCGCTGGTGGCCCTGCGTGAGGTCCGGGCCCGCGACCTGGTCTGGTCCGCGATGACCCGGCGCGCCGCTCCACGATGGGTCGACCTGCTCCGCGAGGTGGTGCGGCGGACGCCTGCCGAGCTGGTCGCGGCGCCGGCCGCGCTGCTCGGGTTCGCTGCCTGGTTGGCCGGCGACGGCGCGCTCGCGTGGTGCGCCGTCGACCGCGCCCGGGAGGCGGACCCCGAGCACCACCTGGCCGGCCTGGTCGCCTCCGCCCTCGAGGGGGCCCTCCCGCCGAGCGCCTGGACCCCGCCCGGCCCCGACCAGGTCAGGGGTGCGGGGGCGTGACCGGCCGGTGGCCCGGGCCAGCGGCCGCGGTGCCGCCCCGGGGCCGTGCCCCGCCCCTGCGCAGCTCCAGGACGCCGTCGTCGACCGGACGCCGGCGCAGGTCGACGAGGTCGCGCAGGTAGCTCGTGCCCATCCGCCAGGGGTCGCGGTCCCCTTGCCGGGGGAAACGGTCGGCCGAGCGGAGGACGTAGCCCGACGTGAGCGCCATCAGCGAGGAGGTGGGCATGCCCGGGACCGGCCGGGCGACCGCGAGGGTGGCCCCGGACCGGTCCATGCGCCGAAGCAGCCGCACGACGTACTCCGCGACCAGGTCGACCTTGAGCGTCCACGAGGCGTTGACGTAGCCGAGCACGAACACCAGGTTGGGCACGCCGCCGAGCATCATGCCGCGGTACACCACCGTGTCGGGCAGCCGCACCGGCTCGCCGTCGACGACGATGGCCACGTCGCCGAGGGGGAGCAGGGCCAGGCCGGTCGCGGTGACCACCACGTCGGCGCGCAGCTCCCGACCCGACGAGAGCCGCAGGCCGGCCTCGGTGAAGGCGTCCACGGTGTCGGTCACCATCTCGGCCCGTCCGTCGGCCAGGCACCGGAACAGGTCTGCGTCGGGAACCAGGCACAGCCGCTGGTCCCACGGCTCGTAGCGGGGGTGGAAGTGCACGTCGACGGGGTAGCCCTCCGGCAGCAGCCGCAGCGTCGCGGCACGCAGCATCCGGCGCGCCAGCCGCGGCCACCGCCGGGCCAGCCGGTAGCTGCCGGTCTGGAGCCAGATGTTCTTCCACCGCACCAGCCGGTGGGCGAGTGAGGGCGGCAGCCGCCGGCGCAGCCGGTCGGCGAGCGGGTCCGCGCCCGGGCGTGAGAGCACGTAGGACGGGGAGCGCTGCACGATCGTCACGTGGGCCGCCCGCTGCGCCAGCGCCGGCGCCAGGGTCATCGCGGTGGCGCCGCTGCCGAGCACAACGACCCGCAGGCCGGCGTGGTCGAGGTCGGCCGGCCAGTGCTGCGGGTGCACGACACGGCCGCCGAAGCGCTCGACGCCAGGTAGCAGTGGCGTGTAGCCCTCGTCGTACCGGTAGTACCCGGTGCAGAGCAGAAGCAGGCCGGCGGTCAGCCGCACCGTCTCACCGGTGTCGGTGCGCTCGACCTCGACGGTCCACCGCTCCTCGTCGGTGGACCAGGAGGCTCCGACGACGCGGTGATGGTAGCGGACCATCGGCTCCACGCCGGTGTCGCGTGCGGCCTGCCGCAGGTACGCCAGGATGTCGGCGCCCGCGGCCAGGGACCGCTCGCCCTGCCAGGGGCGGTCCCGGTAGGCCAGGGTGTACATGTCGGAGTCCGACCGGACGCCGGGGTAGCAGAACAGGTCCCACGTCCCCCCGAGCGTGCCCCGCGCCTCCAGGACCGCACAGCTGCGAGCCGGGAAGGCCGCGCGGACCCGGCCGGCCAGGCCGATGCCGGCGAGCCCGGCGCCGACGACCAGCACGTCGAGGTGTTCGAGGTGCTGCGCCGGCGCCGCCCGGGCGTATGCGGCGCTCACGCCCGGCTCGCGTGCAGGGACATGACCACTAGAGTGCACGCATGGGTGAGGAGGTCGACCAGCAGGAGTTCACCCGCGAGGACCGCAGCCGCTACCGGCGGAAGGTGCACCGGTGCCTGGACGCGCTCGAGCGGATGCTGCGCGAGATGGAG
>JBIOYO010000431.1:0-2580 GCA_044870175.1 Nocardioidaceae bacterium
CCGGGGCATGAGCCGGCACCACGTCCAGGTGGCCGTGCAACAGCAGCGCGGGGCCCGTCGAGCCTCCCCAGCGCCCCACCACGCTGGTCCGGCCGGGCCGCGACTCGAACGCCTGTACGTCGACGCCGACCTCGTCCAGCAGCTCCGCGACGCGCTCCGCCGCCACCCGCTCCCCCGGGCCGCTGCCGTCCCCCGCGTTCGTGGTGTCGATGCGGACCAGGTCGCGGCAGATGTCCACCACCTCCGCCGCGGGGTCGTGCCCGGCATCCGCCATGGGCGTCATCCTCGCACCGGCCGCCGGCTGTCTCCCATATCAGTCAGGGGATCGGTTCGGTGCTGTCGGGGAACACCCTGGCGAGAGCCTGGTCGAACGTGGCCAGCCTGCCTCCCTTGCTCGCAGCGAGAGCCGCCAGGTATGCGTCGGTGACCTGTCGATGGCCGACAACGTGGCGAAGGTCCGCCTCCGTATAGGAGATTGAGTCCTGCCAGAACTCGCATCGAGGTGAGGCGTGAATGGCCGACAGGATCGCCGAAGCGGTGGCCCCGCTCTCGCCAGCGCGGAGCAGGTAGCGGACCAGGGCGCCCTCGACGACCGGGCACAGCGCCATCTTCTCGACTCCCGCCGCCCACATCGCAGCCCTGTCGTGGTGCTCGTGGTCGGCAACGACCAGCGCGACGAGCGCGTTCGCGTCGAGCAGGTGGGTCACTCGTCGTCCAGGGCGTCAGCCACATCGGCCGAGGTGACGCGGCGGCCGAGCGTGATGGCGGGGAAGCCGCTGACCGGATCGGTGGCTACCACGACCGGCTCGTCGAGAGCGGCGAGCCCGCGGATCGTGAGGTCCGCGACCACCGCAGACAGGGACTGATGGCGCGACCGCGCCAGCTCGCTCGCTCGACGGTGCACCGCCGGAGGCAGGTCGACCGTGGTCCTCATCGCTACATCATACTCGCATCACCTGCGATGCAGTCGCGCCGTGATCACGGGCCGGGAGTTTCCCATGGGAAGCAGGCATTCGCCGCGTCCCACGGCCTACGCGTCGTGGCAGGCGGCGGACCATCGTGGGCAGTTCGCGCCGGGGAGTTTGCTAGAGTCGGCGCCGCGCTCGACGCTCCAGGTGGAGCCGCGCGAGCCCACCGGTCCGGGTGGCGGAATAGGCAGACGCGCTAGCTTGAGGTGCTAGTGCCCGTAAGGGCGTGGGGGTTCAAGTCCCCCCTCGGACACCGCAGCTCCAGTGCCAGCAGCGTGCCCGTCACGATCGCCACGAGCCAGTAGACCGAGATCGCGGCCAGCTCGAACCGGTAGTCCAGGCGCTCCTGGTAGGCGACGGTCAGCCAGGCCAGGGCCACCCAGGTGGCGACCGCGCCGGCGAGGAACACTCGGCTGACGGCTCGGAGCCGGCCGCCGGAGCCGGCCAGCACGCTGCTGAGGCAGGCGAACCCCACCGCGAGGGCGGCATAGCCGAGGTTCTCCAGCCCGATGAACACACCGTGGGGGTTGTACTGGGACAGCAGCCCCAGCCCCTCGGCCTCGCCCGCAAGGAGACTCGGCTGCACCACGAACAGCTGCAGACCGTAGTCGGCCAGAAGCAGGCCGGAACCGAGGACCGTGAACCCCATCGCCGCAACGGCCTGCCCCCGACGGCGGGCAGCTGCGGAGCCGACCAGCACGGCGACGAGGAGGAGGAAGGCCACCTGCAGCCCGACGGCCGGGTACAGCCAGAGGTAGTCGCGTGGGACGAACCCCGCGACGTCGGTGTACGGCGCGGTCACGCACCGCTCCACCTGGCACATCGGGCCCGACCTCGGCGGCGTCGTCACCCCGACCACGGCGGTCACGACAGCCAGCGTCACGGTCGCCACGGCCGACCACATGCCGAGCCGGGCGCCGGCGCCCCCGTCGGCACCGTCGGCCGGCCCCCAGGACGGCGGATGATGACGGAGCAGTGCTGTCATGGCCGCTCATCTCCTCTGCCCTCACGCTGCCACCGCCCCGGGTGGCGACGAAGGGTCCAACGTCACGGCGTTCTACCGTGGCGGCATGACCGAGACCGACACCCCCTGGGAGCCGCCGCTGGCCGGCACCGAGGTCGAGCACCTGCTGGGAGCCCTGGACCGCCTCCGCGCGACCTTCCGCTGGAAGGCCGACGGCCTCGACGCCGCGGGGCTGCAGACCCGGGTCGGCGCGTCGGAGCTGACCCTCGGCAGCCTGCTCAAGCACCTCGCCCTCGTGGAGGACTTCGTCACGACGACCAAGCTGAGCGGTGCCCCGCCGGGGCCTCCCTGGGACCCGCACGCGTGGGACGACGACGAGGACTGGGAGTTCCACTCCGCGGACCAGGACAGCCCCGAGGAGCTGTACGCGCTCTGGGAGGGCGCCGTCGAGCGTTCCCGCGCGAGGATCGACGCCGCGTTAGCGGACGGCGGCCTCGACCAGCTGGTCCACGTCGCCGACGACGAGGGGCGGCACGCCAGCCTCCGCCGGCTCGTGTGCGACCTGGTCGAGGAGTACGGCCGGCACACCGGCCACGCCGACCTGCTCCGCGAGGCCGTCGACGGCCGGGTCGGCGAGGACCCGCCGCC
>JBIOYO010000432.1:0-2723 GCA_044870175.1 Nocardioidaceae bacterium
ACTCGAAGGAGAGCCAACCATGTCCGACCTGTCCCAGCTCCGTCTCGGCACCGCTCCGGACTCGTGGGGGGTGTGGTTCCCCAGCGACCCGCACCAGGTCACCTGGGACGTCTACCTCGACGAGATCGCGCGCGTGGGCTATGTCTACACCGAGCTCGGCCCGCAGGGCTTCATGCCTCAGGACCCCGCCCAGCTGGCCGACGAGGTGGCGAAGCGGGGTCTGACCGTCTGCGGCGGCACCGTCTTCGCCGGCCTGCACAAGGGTCAGGAGGCGCTGGAGAAGGCGATCGCGGACTTCGGCCGCGAGGCCAAGCTGCTCTCCGCTCTCGGCGCGGAGTACCTGGTGCACCTGCCCGAGCAGTACACCGACATGCACACCGGCAGCGGCAAGGAGTCCGGTGACCTGGACACCGAGCAGTGGAAGAACCTGGTCACCGGCACCGACCAGCTCGCCAGGGCGATCTACGAGCAGTACGGCGTCAAGCTGGTCTTCCACCCTCACGTGGACACCCACGTGGACACCCAGGACCGGATCGAGCGGTTCCTCACCGACACCGACCCCGAGCTGGTGAACCTCTGCCTGGACACGGGCCACATCGCCTACTGCGAGGGCGACAACATCGCGATCATCGAGCGGTTCCCCGAGCGGGTGACCTACGTGCACCTGAAGTCGGTGGACCCCGAGGTCCGGGCTCGCGCGCTGGCGGAGAACATGCCGCTGTCGGAGTCGGTCAAGCTCGGGGTGATGTGCGAGCCGCCGTACGGCGAGCCGGACATGCCGCCGCTGCTCGACGCGCTCGGCAGGCTGGACCGGGAGACCTACTGCGTCATCGAGCAGGACCTCTACCCGGTCGAGCCCGACGTCCCGCTGCCCATCGGCGCCCGGACCGCCGGATACTACGTCGGCTGCGGGCTCGGCCCGGTCCGGCGCTGGCCCTACTGACCCACCCGCCCCCTCACGAACCGTCACGACAGGAGAGCGCCCCATGACACTCCGGATCGGGGTCATCGGCACCGGCATGATCGGCAAGGACCACATCCGCAGGCTGACCCACGTGGTCTCGGGGGCGCAGGTCGTCGCCGTCAGCGACACCAACGAGGTGGCCGCCAAGGAGGCCGCGGAGAGCCTGGCAGGAGTGTCGGTGCACGCGACCGGGGAGGAGCTGGTGGCCGACGACTCCGTCGACGGGGTGCTGGTCTGCTCATGGGGGCCGACGCACGAGCAGTACGTGCTCGCGGCGGTCCAGGCCGGGAAGCCGGTGTTCTGCGAGAAGCCGCTGGCCACCACCACGGATGCCTGCCGCCGGATCATCGACGCGGAGGTGACGGCCGGGCGCCGGCTGGTGCAGGTCGGGTTCATGCGCCGCTACGACGCGGCGTACCGGGCGCTGAAGCAGGTCGTCGACTCCGGCGCGATCGGAGCGCCGCTGATGTTCCACTCCGGCCACCGCAACCCCTCGGTGCCGGCCTACTACACCAAGGACATGGCCATCGTCGACACCGCGGTGCACGACTTCGACGTGACCCGGTGGCTGCTCGGCGAGGAGCTGGTCTCCGTCCAGGTGGTCGTCGGCAAGCGCAACAGCCTCGGCGGCGACCTGCAGGACCCGCTGCTGACGATCCTCCAGACCGAGTCCGGGGTCGTGGTCGACGTGGAGACGTCGGTGAACATCCGCTACGGCTACGACATCCGCGGCGAGATCGTGGGCGAGGAGGGCACCGCCGCGCTCGCAGACCGCGGGCCGGTCGTCGTGCGCAGCGGCAACCAGGTCGGTGTGGCGGTCCCGGAGGACTGGCGGGAGCGCTTCGTGGCGGCGTACGACGTGGAGCTGCAGGAGTGGCTGAACGACGTGGCCGCGGGCGGCGAGGTGACCGGGCCCTCGGCCTGGGACGGCTACGCCGCGCAGGCGGTCTGTGACGCCGGGGTCGAGGCCCTGTACGGCGGGGAGCGGGTCGACATCCGGCTGGGCGACAAGCCCGCCCTCTACGCGTAGGGCTCGCCGAGGAGCCGCCTGCGCCGGGAGACCCGCTCGCGCCGGCGGACCCGGGTGCGCCGAGAGCGGCGTGCCGCCGACCGGGCCATGTCCGCGGCTCCCACGAACCCCGCGTCGGGGCCCAGGGCGGCCTCGAGGATCGGCGGCTCGGCGCGGTGGCCACGACCGGTCAGGCTGCGGGTGAAGGCCCGCCGGGTCGGCGCGAGGAGGAGTTCGCCCGCAGCGGAGACCCCGCCGCCGACGATGATGCAGCCGGGGTCGAACGCCGCCGCCATCCCGGCCAGGCCCACGCCGAGCCACTCCCCCACGTCGGTCAGCAGCTCCACGGACAGGGGGTCGCCGTCGCGGGCGGCCTGCGTGATCTGAGGGCCGGTCAGCAGCGAGGCGTCCCCGCCGACGAGCTCGCGCAGGTTCCGCGCGACCGGCGAGTTGGCCCGGATCAGCTCGCGGGCGTCGCGGACCAGCGCGTTGCCCGACGCGTACTGCTCCCAGCAGCCGCGGTTGCCGCACTCGCACCAGTGTCCGTCGGGCACCACCTGGATGTGGCCGAACTCCCCCGCCATGCCGTTGGCGCCGCGGAACACCCGGCTGTCGATGACCAACGCCCCGCCGATCCCCGTGCCCAGCGTCACGCACAGCACGAACCGGTGGCCCACGCCCGCGCCGAACCGGCACTCCGCCAGGGCCGCGGTGTTGGCGTCGTTGTCCACGACCACGGGCAGCCGCACC
>JBIOYO010000433.1:0-2588 GCA_044870175.1 Nocardioidaceae bacterium
GGCAGCTCGGAGACGACGAGACCTTCGGCGGCCAGCAGGTCCAGCAGGTCCCGGTGCGCTGCGGGATAGGCCCGGTCGACTCCGCAGGCGAGCACGGCGACGGAGGCGCCGCGCACGGCCAGCGCGCCGCGGTGTGCTGCCTGGTCGACACCGAAGGCGGCGCCGGAGACGACGGTCACGTCCGCGGCGCCCAGGTGTGCGGCGAGCTCGCCGGCGACCGCGACACCGTACGACGTGGCCGAGCGGGAGCCGACGACGGCGACCGCCCGGTGGCAGAGGTCGGCGAGCCGGCCCGGGCCACGAAGCCAGAGCCCCAGCGGCTCCCCGCTCATGCCCTGGACCGGCTCCACGTCGGCCAGGTCGCCGAGGGCGGCCGGCCACTCCCCGTCGCCGGGCATCACGAAGCGGATGCCGAGACCGGCCGCGTCGGCCAGGACCCGTGCGGGGTCCAGGTCAGCCAGCCTGGCTGCCACGTCGCTGCGCATGCCGTCCAGGTCGGTGTCCTGGAGCAGCCGGGCGTGCACCTCCTCGGCGCCCAGCGCCCCGACCAGCCGGGACACCCGCGGGTCGCCCGGCTCGGTGAGGAGGTTCAGCGCGACCCGCGCCAGCCGCTCGCTCATCCGGCCCGCCTGGCCCCGGTGCCGCGGGTGCGTCGCAGCGTGGCGTCCAGCAGCGGCTCGCCGAGGCGCAGCCGCAGCGCGACGTCCACCTCCGGCGCGCCGGGGCCGGGTGCGGCGTCCGCGGCGTCTGCGGCGGCTGCTCGCGCAGCCGGCTCGGGACGCTCCTCGGCGAGGTCGAGGACCGACCAGGCCAGCCGGTGCACCCGGGTGGCGCCCCGGCGGGTGACCCGGCCGGCGTACAGACGCTCCTCCAGCAGCGCGCGGCCGTCGGCGGCGAGCGGCCAGCGGGCCTGCAGCACGGGACCGGGCACGTCGGCGTTCAGCCGCCAGGGGGTGTCGGCGTAGCGGTCGCGTTGTCGTTCTCTGGCCCGGGCGACACGTTCCCGGACGGCCGCGGTCGACTCCGGACGCGACAGCCGGTCACGCAGCTCGTGCGGGCGGACCGGCTCGATGTGCCGGGTGATGTCGAGGCGGTCGGTGATCGGTCCGCTCAGCCTGGCGCGGTACTGCCGGCGGCGCACCTCGGTGCACGAGCACCGGTTGTCCCGCGCGTTGGCCGAGTAGTCGCCGCACGGGCACGGGTTGCAGGCCAGGACGAACATCGTGCGCGCCGGGTACGTCGCGACCTCGTCGCCGCGGGCGATGGTCACCTCGCCGCTCTCCAGCGGCTGCCGAAGCGCCTCGATGATGTCGGTGGTGAACAGCGGGAACTCGTCCAAGAACAGCACCCCGTGAAGGGCTCTGCTCATCTCCCCGGGATGGACCCGCCCGGAGCCACCACCGAGCAGGCTCGCCTTGGTCGCGGAGTGGTGCGGCGCGCGGAACGGCGGCCGGCAGAGCAGGGAGGGGTCGGTCAGCGTGCCGGCCAGGGAGTGCACCGCCGCCAGCTCCAGCGACTCCTCGACGGTGAGGTCCGGGAGCAGACCGGGGATGCGCTCGGCGAGCGTGGTCTTCCCCGAGCCCTTGGGACCGCTCAGCATCAGGTGGTGCCCGCCGGCCGCGGCCACCTCGCAGGCGTAGCGTGCATCGCTCATGCCGTGCACGTCGGCGAGGTCGAGGTGGTCGGTGCGGTGCTCGCCGCGCCAGGCGAGCAGAGGCGGGACCGACAGCGGCTCGACCGGCGGCGCCTCGGGGATCTCCTCAGCGAGGAGCTCGGCGACCACCTGGCGCAGCGACCGCACGCCGAACACGTGCACGTCCGGCACCAGCGCGGCCTCCTCGACGTGCGGCTCCGGCACGAACACCGCCCGAACGCCCCGCGCTGCCGCCGCCATCACCATCGGCAGCACGCCGGGCACCGCGCGGAGCCGGCCGTCGAGGGTGAGCTCGCCGATGAAGGCAAGCCCGTCGAGCCGCGACGGCGGGACCACGTCGTCGGCGGCGAGCACCGCCACCGCGATCGCCAGGTCGAAGTGGGGACCGCGCTTGGGCAGGTCCGCCGGGGACAACAGGATCGTGACCCTGCGCGTCGTCGGCCAGGCGAACCCGGAGTTGACGACCGCGGACCGGCACCGGTCGCGGCCCTCGGTGATCGACGCGTCCGGGCGACCCACCATGGCGGTGGCGACGAGCCCTGGCGCCACGTCGGCCTGGACGTCGACGACGTGGCCGGTGGCACCGGTCAGGGAGACCGTGCGGGCGGTGGCGTACGGCACGTCAGCCGACCCCCCGCACGTGGTCGAGCGAGACCACCCTCGTGCCCCGGACCAGCACGCCCACGAGGTCGAGACGCACATGGTCCGGGTTGACGCCCCGCTCCTCCATCCAGGCTGCGGCCAGCCGGCGGATCCGGTCCGCCTTGTCCGGCGTGACCGCCTCCAGGGGGCCGCCGTAGTCGGCCGACGTCCTGGTCTTCACCTCGCACACGACCAGGGTCGCCCCGTCCCGGAGGACGAGGTCGAGCTCCCCGCCCCGGCCCCGCCAGTTGCGGTCCAGCACCACCATGCCCAGCCCGGTCAGGTGCCGGGC
>JBIOYO010000434.1:0-8756 GCA_044870175.1 Nocardioidaceae bacterium
TCGAAGCGGAGCACGTCCTCGGTGGGCACGGCGTCGAGCTTGCCCGACGTACCGGTCCACAGCGACACGGTCATCTCGTCGATCGGGTACGGCGAGTAGGCCGGCTGCTTCAGCAGCGCCATCAGCCGGGCGCCGCGGTCGAGCTGCTGGCGCGACGCGGCGTCGAGGTCGGAGGCGAACATCGCGAACGCCTCCATGGCCCGGAACTGGGCCAGGTCGACCTTGAGCGACCCGGTGACCCGCTTCATCGCCTTGGTCATCGCCGAGCCACCGACGCGGGACACCGAGATGCCCACGTCGATGGCGGGGCGCTGGTTGGCGTTGAACAGGTCTGACTGCAAGAAGATCTGCCCGTCGGTGATCGAGATGACGTTGGTCGGGATGTACGCCGACACGTCGTTGGCCTTCGTCTCGATGATCGGCAGGCCGGTCATCGAGCCGGTCCCCATGTCGTCGGAGAGCTTCGCGCACCGCTCGAGCAGCCGGCTGTGCAGGTAGAACACGTCGCCGGGGTAGGCTTCGCGGCCCGGTGGGCGGCGCAGCAGCAGCGACACGGCGCGGTAGGCCTCGGCCTGCTTGGTGAGGTCGTCGAAGATGATCAGCACGTGCTTGCCGGCGTACATCCAGTGCTGCCCGATGGCCGAGCCGGTGTACGGGGCGAGGTACTTGAAGCCCGCCGAGTCCGACGCGGGAGCGGCCACGATGGTGGTGTACTCCAGGGCACCGGCCTCGTCCAGCGCGCCGCGCACGGACGCGATGGTGGAGCCCTTCTGGCCGATGGCGACGTAGATGCAGCGCACCTGCCGGCTCGGGTCGCCTGAGTCCCAGTTCTGCTTC
Source organism: Nocardioidaceae bacterium (assembly GCA_044870175.1). Taxonomy (GTDB): domain Bacteria; phylum Actinomycetota; class Actinomycetes; order Propionibacteriales; family Nocardioidaceae; genus JBIOUF01. The sequence continues at coordinate 838 of JBIOYO010000434.1, forward strand.
TGGTTGATGATCGTGTCGATCGCGATGGTGGTCTTGCCGGTCTGCCGGTCGCCGATGATCAGCTGCCGCTGGCCGCGCCCGATCGGGGTCATCGCGTCGATCGCCTTGATGCCGGTGGCCAGCGGCTCGTGCACCGACTTGCGCTGCACCACGCTCGGCGCCTGGAGCTCAAGGGGGCGGCGAGCCTCCGACTCGATCTCCCCCAGCCCGTCGATCGGCTGGGCCAGCGGGTCGACCACCCGGCCCATGAAGCCGTCGCCGACCGGGACCGACAGGATCTCCCCGGTCCGCCGGACCCCCTGGCCCTCCTCGATCTTGTCGAAGTCGCCGAGGACCACGACACCGATCTCGCGGGTGTCGAGGTTCAGCGCGATGCCGAGGGTGCCGTCCTCGAACTCCAGCAGCTCGTTGGCCATCGCCGACGGAAGCCCGCTGACCCGGGCGATGCCGTCGCCGGCCTCCGCGACCCGGCCGACCTCCTCCTTGCTCGCGGTCTCCGGCCGGTAGTCGGAGACGAACCGCTGCAGCGCGTCCCGGATCTCCTCCGGGCGGATCGACAGCTCCGTCATGGTCTCCCTGCTCTCTTCGCTCTGGTCGCTTCGGTTCGATGGTGTCACGAAGGGCGGTGCGGTCAGCCGGCCAGCCGCCGGCGTACGTCGTCGAGCCTGCTGGCCACGGTGCCGTCGATGACGTCGTCGCCGATCTCCACGCGCAGCCCGCCGATCAGGCTCGGGTCGACGACCTCGTTGAGATGCACCGGCCGGGAGTACTGCCGCGACAGGGCCGTCGCCAGCCGCTCCTTGTCGGTGTCGCTCAGCGGCCTGGCCACGCGCACCACGCCCACCAGGCGCCGCCGGTGCTCGGCGGCGATCTTGGAGTAGGCGCCCACCGCCACAGCCACGGTGCGGTGGGAGCCGACCACCGACTGCTCGGCCAGCCGCAGCGTCGCCGGCGTGACCTTGCCGTCCAGAAGCCCGCGCAGCATTGCGGCCCGGTCGGCCACCGGTCTCGCCGGGTCCGACAGCGCGTCGCGCAGCTGGGGGTTCTCCGAGACCAGCCGGCCGAAGCCGAACAGCTCGTCCTCCAGCGCGTTCGCCTGCCCGGCCCGGTCCGCGGCGTGGACCAGTGCGACCACGCCCACGTGCTCCAGCGCGTCACCGAGGTCGCGTGTGGCCGCCCACCGCATCCCCGCGGCTCCGGCGACCAGGTCCACCGAGGCGGGGTCCAGCCTGCCGTCCAGGATCTGGTGCACCAGCCGGCCCTTGGCGTCGGGCTCCACCGACACGTCGGTCAGCACCCGCCGAAGGCTGGGCTGGGCGGACAGGGTCGCCGACACCGCGAACAGGTCGTCGGCCAAGCCCATCCCGTCGGCGCCACCGTCGACGACGGACCCGACCTGCTCGGTCAGCGTCCGCAGGGCCTCGGCGGAAGCGCCACGCATCAGTTCGGCCCTCCGGACGGTGCGCCCTCGAGCTCGGCAAGGAACCGGTCGACCAGGTTGCGCTGGCGGACCTCGTCCTCCAGGGACTCACCGACGATCCGCCCAGCCAGGCCCGTGGCCAGCGTGCCGACCTCGGTGCGCAGTGAGGCCACCGCCTGCTGGCGCTCGGCGTCGATCTGCGCCTTGCCGTGCTCCACGATGCGCGCGGCCTCCACCTGCGCCTGCTCGCGCATCTCGGCGATGATCGCGGCCCCCTGCTCGCGGGCGTCCTCACGGATGCGCGCGGCCTCGTGCCGGGCCTCCCCGAGCCGCTGCTCGAGCTCGGCCAGCTTGGCGTCCGCCTCGGCCTGCTTCGTCTCGGCGGCCTTCAGACCGCCCTCGATGGAGGCGGTGCGGTCGGCGAACGTCTTCTCGAAGCTCGGGACCACCCACTTCCGGATCGCGTAGAAGAGGATCGCGAACACGATCAGGGCCAGGACCACCTCGACCCACTCGACGGCGAGCGGGCTGGGCTCGTGCCCTTCGCTCTCCGCGGCTGCCGCCACGATGTACGTCGTCATCGGCCGGCCGCGCTACAGCACGAACGCGAGGGCGATACCGATGATCGCGAGCGCCTCGGCCAGCGCGAAGCCCAGGATGGCGATCGCCTGCAGCCGGCTCTGGGCCTCGGGCTGCCGGGCCACGCCGTTGATGTAGGCGGCGAAGATCAGGCCGATGCCGACGCCGGGGCCGACCGCGGCGAGGCCGTAGCCGACCATGTTGAGGGAGCCATCCATGGCTTTCGTCCTTTCGGTTGTCTGCCTTGCAGTGGGGCGGGTGACTGGTCGGGTCAGTGTTCCTCGGCGAGGGCGCCGGAGATGTACATGGCGTTGAGGAGTGCGAAGACGTAGGCCTGCAGGAACTGCACCAGCAGCTCCAGGAAGCTGACCAGGATGGCCAGCACCCAGGCCAGGACGCCGACGACGCTGGTCAGGCCGCCGACCTCCTCGATCAGGTAGAGCCCACCGGTGGCGAACAGAACCAGCAGGATGTGGCCGGCGAACATGTTCGCGAAGAGTCGCAGCGCCAGGGTGACCGGCCGCACGACGATGTTGGAGAAGAACTCCAGCGGAACGATCAGCAGCAGCATCGGACCTCCCACGCCGCTGGGCATCGTCTGCAGCTTGACGTAGCCGCCGAAGCCGTGCTTGCGGATGCCGACGTAGTTGTAGATCACCCACGACATCCCGGCGAGCGCGTAGGCCATGCCCGCGCGGGAGAAGGTCGGGAACTGGATGAACGGGATGCTGGCGAAGAAGTTGTTGATCAGGATGAAGAAGAACAGCGCGACCAGGTACGGCACGAACCGCATGAAGTCGTGGCTGCCGATGATGTCGCGAGCCAGCCCGTTGCGGACGAAGCTGTAGGCGCTCTCCCCCGCGAACTGCAGCCGGCCGGGCACCATCGACCGCTTGGCCGAGGCGAGGTAGAAGAACCCGCCCACGACCACGGCGCCGAGCACCAGCTGCAGCATCGGCTTGGTCACGTCGACACCGCCGACGGTGAACACGGGGGGCAGGTCGAAGATCCCCGGGCCGGGCGCCTCGAACCCCTCACCCTCGGCGGCCTGCACGGCGACGGCTGCGATGCTCACCGGCTCTCCTTCACTCGTCCTGCTGGTCCGTGTGCTCCAGCGCGTCCTGCTGGGCCCTCTCGTGGGCCCTCTGCTGGGCCCGCAGGCTCGCCTGCGTCGCGTAGATGCCGAGCCCGGCACCTAGCACGATCCCGACCGCGACCAGGAAGCTGGTGCCCAGCCACCGGTCGGCGAGCCACCCCAGCACGCCGTAGACGGCGACTCCCGACACCACGTGGCCGAAGGCGCGCCACGGGTCCCCCATCGGTCCGTCCGCGCTCGGCTGGCTCATCGCGCACCGGACAATAGCAGTGCGGAGCGGGCCGGCTCATCGCTGCGGCGCCCCGTCGGGCAGCGGCACGTCGTAGATGGGCCGGCGGGTCCGGACCTCGCGGAGCACCAGCCACACCGTCCAGGCCAGGGTCGCGGCGACCACCGTGCCTCCCAGCCAGCGCGGGTCGAGCGCCTCCTGGGTCGTGCCGGAGCTAGTCAGAGCGACGAAGACCAGCCCGAGCAGGAGCACCTGCAGGGTGTAGGTGAGCAGCGCGACCAGCAGCGAGGCGGCCGGCGCGACCCGGGACACCAGCGACACCGTCAGCGTGCCGAAGCCGAAGAACCCGGCGACCATGACCAGACCAGAGAGGGCACCGAGTGCCTGCGGTCCGAGCGCTGCGGTCGTCATCGTTGGCGGCCGATCTGTTCGTGGCTGGGGTGGTGTCCTGCTACCCGAGGGAACCTACCGGAAAACCGTCCCCCTCGGCGCTTGTGAAAGCTATCACAAGGTGTCGCGCGCGTGCGAGCCCCGCCCCCCGGTGGTTGAGCCCTTCGACAGGCTCAGGAACCACCGGTCGAGCGGCCTGCCGCGAGACCGTGTCGAAACCCCCGCAGCGGTCGCAGGGTCCCAGCCCAAGGTCACCAGGTTTCGACACGGTCTCGGCTAGCGCCTCGACCGGCTCAACCACCGCAGTCCCTCACGTCAGCGGGGGCCGAACTCGGGTTTGGAGATCCGGGGCACGACGAAGGTCAGCGCGGCGGTGGCGACGAGCCACAGCACCAAGATGGCGAGCGTGAGCGGCGTGCGGGACAGGCTGAACAGCACGCCTCCCAACGAGATCAGCGCCGCCCAGAGCCACATCACCACCACCGCGCGCCGGTGGGAGTGGCCCAGCTCCAGCAGCCGGTGGTGGAGGTGCTGCTTGTCGGGGGCGAACGGGGACAGCCCGGCGCGCACCCGGCGGGACACCGCGAAGACCAGGTCCACGAACGGCAGCACCAGCACCGCCAGGGGCAGCAGGATCGGCAGCAGCACCGGCAGCATGCTGGTCTGGGTGCCGACACCTCCGGAGAGGTCCACCAGCGGGAACTGTCCGGTCAGCGTCACCGCCGACCCGGCCAGCACGAAGCCGAGCAGCATGGACCCGCTGTCGCCCATGAACATCCTCGCGGGGAAGACGTTGTGCGGCAGGAAGCCCGCGCAGGCGCCGCACAGCGCGGCGCAGAGCAGGGCCGCCGTGATCGCCAGGGTCTCCCCGTTGATGTCGGCGAGGTAGTAGCTGAACAGGAAGAACCCGAGCGCGCCGAGACCGATCACGCCCGCGGCGAGCCCGTCCAGCCCGTCGATGAAGTTCACCGCGTTGACCGTCGCCACCACGACGACCACGGTGGCCAGCGCCGCCTGCGCGGAGTCCAGGGACAGCGCGCCGCCTCCCGGCAGCTGGATGGAGTAGAACTGCACTTCGAAGACCACCAGGAGCCCGGCGGCGAGCACCTGCCCGCCGAGCTTGGTCAGCGCGTCCAGCTCGAAGACGTCGTCGAGCACGCCGAGCAGGCAGATCAGCCCCGCGGCGCCCACCACGACTCCGGCGTCGGCGAACAGCTTCGGGTCGGCGGCGGCGAGGAACGGCAGCTGCCGGGCGACCACGTACGCCGAGACCAGCCCGCCGTACATCGCCACGCCGCCGAAGTACGGGATCGGGATCTCGTGCACGTCGCGGTCGCGGACGCGCGCGTAGGCGCCGGTGCGCATCGCGAACTCGCGGGCGACGACGGCCAGCAGGTACGTCACCGCGGCGGAGACCAGGAAGACGGTGAGGTACTCGCGCACGGCCGGCGGCTCCGCCTCAGCCCTCGTCCACGATCTCGACGTCGAGTCCAGAGACCACGTCGCGGATCCGTTCCAGCGACAGCGCACCGGGCCGCAGCACCCGCGCGCTGCGCCCGTCGCGGGCCGTGGCGTCGACGATGGTGGACGGCACCGGCCCCGGGGTAGGGCCGGCGTCCAGGACCACCGTGACGGCGTCGCCGAGCATCTCCTCGGCGTGTGCGGCGTCCACGGCCGGCGGCATTCCGGTGCGGTTGGCGCTGCTCACCGCGAGCGGCCCGGTGCGGGCCAGCAGCTCCAGCGCCAGCGGGTGGTCCGGCATCCGCACGGCCACGGTGTCGCGGGTGTCACCGAGGTCCCAGCGCAGGCTCGGCTGCTGCCGCAGCACCAGCGTCAGCGGCCCGGGCCAGAGCTCGTCGACCAGCGCCATGGCCCAGTCCGGGATGCCCGTCGCGAGCGCCTGCACCGTGGTCTTCGCCGACACGAGCACGGGTGGGGGCATCTCCCGGCCGCGGCCCTTCGCCTCGAGCAGCCGGGCCACCGCGTCGGGCTCGAACGCGTCCGCCCCGACGCCGTACACGGTGTCGGTCGGCAGCACGACCAGGCGGCCGCGCCGCACCGCAACCGCGGCCGCAGCCAACCCCTCCTCGCGAGCTTCCTCCTCGGAGGTGTCGAACCGCGTCACGGTCGTCATCGTGCCAGCCGGGCGGTCAGGAAGCGCGGACGTCCGGTCAGGTCGTGGTGGTCGCGCACCTCCGCCCAGCACCCCGCTCCGACGAAGACCGCGGCGGCCTCCTCCCCCTGCAGGTCCGCGTGCTCCACGCCGACCCAGCCACCGGGGCGGAGCAGCCGGGCCGCGGTGGTCTCGACCACCCGGATCGCGTCCAGGCCGTCCTCGCCCGACCAGAGCGCGAGGGCCGGGTCGTGGTCGCGCGCCTCGGGCGCCACGGACTCCCAGGCGTCGAGAGGGATGTACGGCGGGTTGCCGACCACGACGTCGACGCTGCCGTCGAGGTCACCGAACGCGTCGGCCATGTCTCCGGCTCGCAGGTCCACGCCCGTGCCCTGGAGGTTGCGGGCAGCCCAGGCCAGCGCCTCATGCCCGAGCTCGACCGCGTGCACGCGCGTGCCCGGCACCTCCGTCGCCACGGCGTGCGCGAGGGCGCCGGACCCGGTGCAGAGGTCGACCACCACCACCGGCGCTCCGCCCGGGCGCTCTCGCGCCAGCCGGCGGACCAGGTCGACGGCCCACCCGGCCAGCACCTCGGTCTCCGGCCGCGGGACGAACACCCCCGGCCCCACCGCGAGCTCGGCGTGGCGGAACGGCGCGGTGCCGGTGAGGTGCTGCAACGGCTCGCGGGCGGCGCGACGGGCGACCAGCCGCTCGAACGCCAGCACCTGCCGCTCGTCCACGGTCTGGACCAGCGGCAGCTCGGCGCGTGGCCGGCCGAGCACGTGGGCGAGCAGCGTCCGGGCGTCGTGATCGGGGCTGGCCACACCGGCGTCCGCGAGGGTCAGCGTCGCGGCGGCCAGCAGCCGGCGCACCTGGCCGGCCGGCGCAGCCTCCGGGGTCACCGGTCGAGGGCCTCGAGGCGGGCGGCCAGGTCGGCCTCGACCGCCGAGGTGATCACCGGCCCGAGGTCGCCGTCGAGGACCTGGTCGAGGTTGTAGGCCTTGTAGCCGGTGCGGTGGTCGGAGATCCGGTTCTCGCCGAAGTTGTAGGTGCGGATCCGCTCCGACCGGTCGACGGTGCGCACCTGCGAGCGGCGGGCGTCGCCGGCCTCGGCGTCGGCGGCTTCCTCGGCGGCCTGCAGCAGCCGCGCCCGCAGGATGCGCAGGGCCTGCTCCTTGTTCTGCAGCTGGGACTTCTCGTTCTGGCAGGACACGACGATCCCGGTCGGCAGGTGGGTGACCCGCACCGCCGAGTCGGTGGTGTTCACGCTCTGCCCGCCCGGGCCGGAGGAGCGGAACACGTCGATGCGCAGGTCGCCCTCGTCGATGCTGACCTCGACCGGCTCCGCCTCGGGCAGGACCAGCACGCCCGCCGCGGAGGTGTGCACTCGGCCCTGCGACTCGGTGACGGGCACCCGCTGCACCCGGTGCACACCGCCCTCGAACCGGAGCAGGGCGTACGGCGCCTCGCCCGGGCCGGGCGTCCCCTTCGCCTTCACCGCGACGGTGACCGACTTGAAGCCGCCGAGGGGCGACTCCGCCGCGTCCAGCTGCTCGACCTTCCACCCGCGGCGGTCGGCGTAGCGGGTGTACATGCGCAGCAGGTCGCCGGCGAACAACGCCGACTCCTCCCCGCCCTCGCCGGACTTGATCTCCACGATCGCGTCCTTGGCGTCGGAGGCGTCACGCGGCACCAGCAGCCGGCGCAGCCGTTCCTCGGCGTCGGCCCGCTGGGAGCTGAGCTGCTCCGCCTCGGCTGCGAAGGATGGGTCCTCGGAGGTCAGCTCCCGCGCCGCTCCGAGGTCGTCGCCGAGCCGGCGCCACTCGTCGTAGGCGCGCACGACCGCCCCGAGCTCGGCGTACCGGCGGCCCAGCCGTCGCGCGACCGCGGGGTCGGCGTGCACGGCCGGGTCGGCGAGGCGTCGCTCGACGTCGGCGTGCTCGGCCACCATCTGCTCGACCGCCTCGAACGCCATCATCGCCTCCTCCTGCCGCAACCGGTCCGCACGTGCGAGACGCCGGCCCCCGGAAGGCGTTCCGGGGACCGGCGTCGTCGAGGGCTACTTGGAGGTGCCGGCCTTCTTGGCGTACCG
>JBIOYO010000435.1:0-3503 GCA_044870175.1 Nocardioidaceae bacterium
GCGGCATCCCGGGGATGCCTGGCATGCCCGGGATGCCCGGCATGGGTGGTGGGCGGCGGACCAAGGCCAGGCAGGCGCCGCGCAAGGCCAGGGCGAAGCGCGGCTCGGGCAACCCGGCCAAGCGGGCTCAGCAGGCGCAGGCGGCAGCCGCAGCCAGGTCCGCGGCACCGGCCAACCCGTTCGGCGTACCAGGCGGCGCCCCGGTGGACGACGCCGAGGCCACCGCCGACTTCATGCTCCCGCCCGAGGTGGCCAAGTACCTGCAGAAGTAGCCTCCACCGGCCACGGTAGGTTCCTGTGTCGTGAGCGTGCTGAGGTTCCGGGGACCGGTGCTGCCCGCCGGAGAGCCTCGGGACCTGTACGTCGCCGACGGCAGGGTCGGCTACGAGCCGGTGGGGTCGGCGAACCTGGTCGCCGAGGGCTGGATCGTCCCCGGCCTGGTCGACGCGCACTGCCATGTCGGCCTGGACGCGCACGGTGCGGTCGACCCGGCCACGCAGGAGGAGCAGGCGCTCGCCGACCGGGACGCCGGCGCCCTGCTGCTGCGCGACTGCGGCTCCCCGGCCGACACCCGGTGGGTCGACGACCGCGGGGACCTGCCCCGGCTGCTGCGCGCGGGCCGGCACCTGGCTCGGCCCAAGCGCTACATCCGCGGCTACGCCCACGAGATCGAGCCCGAGGACCTGCCCGCCTACGTAGCGAGGGAGGCCGCACGCGGCGACGGCTGGGTGAAGCTCGTGGGCGACTGGATCGACCGCGACACCGGCGACCTGGGCCCTCTGTGGCCGCGCGCTGCTCTCGACGCGGCGATGGCCGAGGCGCATGCTCGCGGGGCTCGGGTCACCGCGCACGTGTTCGGCGAGGACGCGCTACCGGACCTGATCGGGGCGGGCATCGACTGCATCGAGCACGGCACCGGGTTGAGCCCGGACCTGATCGCCCTGATGGCCGCCGGGGGCGTGGCCCTGGTCCCGACCGCCCGGCAGCTGGGCAACTTCCCTCAGTACGCCGAGGCCGGTCGCGACCGGTTCCCCCGCTACGCCGACCACATGCTCGCCCTGTGGCGGACCCGCCAGCAGGTGGTCCGCGACGCCCACGAGGCCGGCGTCGCGGTCTACGCCGGCACCGACGCCGGCGGGGTGCTTCCGCACGGGCTGGTCGCCGAGGAGGTGGCCGAGCTGGCCGCCTGCGGCCTGTCCCCGCGCGACGCCCTCGGCGCGGCCTCATGGCGCGCCCGGCCCTGGCTCGGCCTCGCCGGCGACCTCGCCGAGGGCACGGAGGCCGACTTCGTGGTCTACGACTCCGACCCGCTCGCCGACCTCAGCGCCCTGCGCCACCCCACCGTCGTCGTCCTCCGCGGCCGGGTGGTCCTCGGCCCCTGACCCTCCCTTCCACCCCCGACCCTGCCCTTCCACCCCTTCCACCCCTCCCTCTCCGACAGCCGCCCGCCCCCGCCCCGCCGCGCCGAGCCGTCGCATGTGGTTCGCGGATGGGTGCCGAGCCGTCGCATCTTTCTCATGCAGGGGGGTCGAGCCGTCGCAAGGTGCGGCGGGTCGGGGGTCGAGCCGTCGTAGGGTGCGGCGGGTCGGGGGTTGAGCCGTCGTAGGGTGCGGCGGGTCGGGGGTTGAGCCGTCGCATGGTGCGGCGGGTCGGGGGTCGGGTCGGCGTCGGATGGGACGGCTCGGCGTTCCCAGGCCCGTCGCGGGAGTGCGGTGGCGGGGATTGGAGCAGGCCGGGAGGCGTCTGGCACAATGAGCGGCTGAGTCTGCGCGACCGGGCCCTCTCTTCCGGGCGGGCGGACCCCTCGGGCCCGACCCGGCCGGCGCCCCACGCGGTTCGGCGAGCCCACCAACCACGACACTGCTGAGGAGACACCACACTCGTGGCCGTCAAGATCCGCCTGAAGCGCATGGGCAAGATCCGTGCGCCGTACTACCGCATCGTCGTCGCCGACGCCCGCACCAAGCGAGACGGCCGGGTGATCGAGGAGATCGGCAAGTACCACCCCAAGGAGGAGCCCTCGCTGATCGAGGTCGCCTCCGACCGCGTGCAGTACTGGCTCGGCGTCGGCGCCCAGCCGACAGAGGCGGTCGCCGCGATCCTCAAGGTCACCGGCGACTGGCAGCGGTTCAAGGGACAGGCCGGCGTGGAGGGCACCCTGAAGGTCGCGGAGCCGCGCAGGTCCAAGCAGGACATCTTCAACGAGATCCTGAAGGAGTCCGGGGGTACGCCGGGAGCCGAGGCGGTCACCAAGAAGGCGGCCGCCAGGAAGCCGGCCGAACCGGCCCGGCCGGCCACGGGCGAGACCCCCGCCGACGAGACCCCCCAGGGCGCGGCCGAGGGCGCCGAGGCGGCAACGGACGCCGCGGACGCGTCTTCCACCGGCGACGACGCGAGCGGCTCGGGGGCCTGAGCGTCATGCTCGCCGAGGCGCTCGAGCACCTGGTGCGGGGCATCGTCAAGCACCCTGACGACGTGGTCGTCCGCGACAAGCAGCTCCGGCGCGGGTCGGTGCTGGAGGTCCGCGTGCACCCGGACGACCTGGGCAAGGTGATCGGCCGCAACGGGCGCACCGCCACGGCGCTGCGGACGGTCGTCGGCGCGCTCGCGGGCCGCGGCGGCGCGCGCGTGGACTTCGTCGACGTGGACCGGCGCCGCTGACCACGCAGGTCGTGGTGGGCAGGGTCGGCCGCGCGCACGGCGTGCGCGGCGAGGTCGCCGTGGAGCCCCGCAGCGACGAGCCGGACCGGCGGTTCGCGGTGGGGGCGCGGCTTCGCACCGAGACCACGTCGCCGTGGCCCGACCGCGGCACGCCGGTCACGCTCACCGTTGCCGGGAGCCGGTGGCACCAGCACCGGCTCCTGGTCCGGTTCGAGGAGGTCGGCGACCGCTCCGCGGCCGAGACCCTGCGCGGGCTCCTCGTCGTCGCCGAGGTGGACCCCGACGAGCGGCCCGCGGACGCCGAGGAGTTCTACGACCACCAGCTGACCGGCCTGCGGGTCCGCACCACCGACGGCGAGGAGGTCGGCGAGGTTACCTCCGTCGTGCACACGGGAGCTCAGGACCTGCTCGCAGTACGCCGCGACGACGGCGCCGACGTGCTGGTGCCGTTCGTGGCGGCCCTGGTCCCCCGGGTCGACCTGGACGCGCGGCTGCTCGAGGTGTCCGACCGTCCGGGCCTGCTGTTCCCCGACGGTGAGGATGGGTGAGGCGTGCGGGTCGACGTCGTCACGATCTTCCCCGAGTATCTCGCCCCGCTCGACCTGTCCCTTCCCGGCCGGGCCCGGCGGCAGGGGCTGCTCGACCTCCGGGTGCACGACCTGCGGCAATGGACCCACGACCGGCACCGCACGGTCGACGACACCCCGGCCGGCGGCGGCCCCGGCATGGTGATGCGCCCCGAGCCGTGGGGTGAGGCTCTCGACGCCCTCCAGGCGGACGGTGCCGTGCTGGTGCTGCCGACTCCGGGTGGCGCGCTGCTCACCCAGCGTGTCGTCCGCGAG
>JBIOYO010000436.1:0-3193 GCA_044870175.1 Nocardioidaceae bacterium
CGTGTGGCGGCGGGTCCGGTCTCGGAGTGGACGACTGTCAGTGCGCTCATCGGGCCCTCTGCTGTCGGCGCTCCATGTATGCGACCAGGCGGGTCAGCGGGAGCGTGATGATGAGGTAGAGGATCGCGGCGACGGTCAGGGGCGTCGAGTTCGCGAACTCCACGAGCGCGTCCCGCGAGAACGTCGTGAGCTCACGCTGGCTGAGTGCGACGCCGATCACGAACAGGAGAGAGGTGTCCTTGATCAGCAGCACGAACTCGTTGGTGAGGGGCGGGATGACGATCCGGAACGCCTGTGGCAGCACGATGGAGTACGTCGTCCGGCCGGCCGACATGCCGAGAGAGCGGGCCGCCTCGGTCTGTCCCTTCGGGACCGCCTGGATGCCCGCGCGCAGCGTCTCGGCCATGTAGGCGCCGGAGACCACGATCAGAGCCACGACGCCCGCCCCGACCGTGCCGCCTGGGGGCCGCCAGTTGAACGCGATCGGCACGGCGAACCCGAAGGCCAGAATCACCACCAGGGCGGGCAGCCCACGGAAGAACTCGACGTAGCCTGTGGCCAGCCACCGGTAGGGCCCGACGGGGGACAGCTTCATGAGGGCCAGCACCAGCCCCAGGGCAAGTCCGCCGCTGAACGCGATCACGGTGTAGATCGCTGTGTTCTTGACCCCGGTCGTGACGATCTCGGGAAAGAGCTTCTTGGCGACCTCGGTGTCGAAGAAGTTGTCGCGGACGGCGCCCCAGTCGGCGACCACCACCAGGAACACCAAGAAGGCGACGAGCACGGCGTAGAGCACCGCGCGGTTGAGCCGGCGTCGCGCTGTCCGCTTCATGGCGCCTCCTCGGCGGGATCCTGCCGGGAGGCTACTACTCCGTCGAGAAGTACTGCTTGTAGATCGTGTCGTAGTCGCCGCTGTCGCGCAGTGACTGCAGCTGCTCGTTGATCGCGTCGCGGAGCGCGGTGTTGCCCTTCTTCACCGCGAAGCCGTACTTCTCGTCGGTGCTGTACTCCTCGACGATCTTGAACTTCCCGTCCTTGGTGTGGTCGAGGTTGACCGGCAGATCCTGCAGCAGCGCGTCGACCTGTCCGGCCTGGATGGCGGGGAACATCTCGCCGTCGCTGGGGAAGCTGACGATCTCGGCGTCGTCGGGTGCGTTCTCCTCGGCGTAGGTCTTCCCGGTCGTGCCCTGCTGCACGCCGACCTTGCGGCCGCTCAGGTCGTCGATGGAGGCGATGTCGGAGTCCACGGGCACCAGCAGTGACTGCTTGGAGTCGTAGTACCCGTCGGTGAAGTCGAGGTTCTTCGCGCGCGCGTCCGTGATCGTCATGGCGCTGGCGACGACGTCGCACTGGCCGGAGTTCAGCGACAGGCCGCTCTGCAACCCCTCGAACGCCGAGTCCTGTACCACCATCTTGAGGTCGAGGCCCTTGGCGATCTCCTTCATCAGGTCCATGTCGAACCCCGTGTAGTCGCTGCCCTTCTGGTACTCGAACGGCGGGTACGGGATGTCGGAGCACACGGTCAGCTGTCCGTCGTTGATGAGCTGCAGGTCTGACGACGCAGAGCCGCCGCCTCCGTCGCCCCCGTCGCCCCCGCTGTCGTCCGAGCCGCAGGCGGTGAGGGCGAGGGCCAGGGCGAAGCCGCAGGCCAGGGCACGCAGGGTCCGTCTCATGCCCGCACCCTAACGCGGGTGCCCCGGGCGGCAAGGTCCGATCCGCCACGGGATGCCGAGTTGTAGCAGAGCCGTTACCTCACGCCGAGGCAACGGGGCACCTGTGCGTGGTGCGCAGCCGGTCAGGCCACGAGCCCGAGCCTCTGCAGGTCCGCCAGCGGCTCGGCGACGCTGCAGCTGCCGAACGAGGTGAACCACCGGCGTGCCGAGGCCAGGCTCGCGTCGCGCACGACGGCCACGACGTCCGCCTCGTCGTCGCGCTCGAGCAGAGCCGCGACCTCGTCGACCGAGGCGCCGTCCCAGGCCGCGGCGGTGGCCAAGAGGACGTTCAAGAAGCCATGCCGGGTGCTGCCGCCGTCGTCGACGCCGCGGACCGCATGGTGCAGGCCGCCGGTGCACTTGAAGCGCAGCTCTCGGTCCAGCGCCGCGTCGACGGCCGCGGCCAGGTCGGCCGAGCCTGGGGCCGGGGAGTCGGGTGTGGCTGCAGTGCGGAGCTTGAGCCGAAGGCCCGACTCGGAGAGGACGTCGAGCGCGGCCAGCCACCCGTACGACGTCACGCCGGCCGCCCACGGGATCTCCACGTAGACCGGGATGTCGAGGAGCAAGTCCGCCATCGCCTCCGTCGCGGCGGCCACCCGGCGCGCCGCCGCCGGCAGGTCGTCGAGGTCGCGCAGGGCGGTCTCCACCTGACCCAGCGCCGACCCGCCCGCACCGGCGACGCGGCGTACGGCCGGCTCCAGGGCACCCGCGCCACCGGTGACCACCAGCGCCAGGACGAGCGGGTCCCGCGCGGCGAGCTCCGCGAGCCTGCGGTCGTCGACGACGAAGCGGGCGACGAGCGACGCGTGCGCTGAGCGCCGGAACGACAGGTGCGCCGAGACCGCCTCGGCAAGCGGGGCGTTTCCGGGCGGGAAGATCGCGGCGTCGTCGATCAGACCGGAGTACTCCTCCGGGACCGCGGCCGGCGAGGTGCTGGTCATCGCGGCGAGGCTACCGCAGCGGCAGGATGGGACGGTGCCGACGTACATCGCCCTCCTCCGCGCCGTCAACGTGGGCAAGCGGCAGGTCAAGATGGCCAGCCTGCGCGAGTGGCTGACCGAGGACGGCTTCACCGACGTGGAGACCTACATCCAGACCGGCAACGTCAAGGTGGCCACGCGGATGCGCTCACCGCAGCGGGTTGAGGAGCGGCTGGAGCGGGTGCTGCTGGACCGGGCCGGCTTCGAGGTGCCGTGCATCATGCTCAGCCCCCAGGAGCTGCGTCGCACCTACGACGACGCGATGGCCCTGGAGCCGCCGGCGGTCCCGGGCGGCGTCCGCGTCCGCCGGTACGTCGTGCTCTTCAAGGACCCGGTGGACGCGCAGGTCGTCGCCGAGATGGCGGCCTACGACCCGCCCGGCGAGCGGGTCTGGGCGGTCGGCCGGGCGGCGCACATCTGGGTCACCGGGACCATGCAGGACGCCAAGGTGTTCGGCGCCTTCGCCACGGCGCTGGCTGCCGGCACCAACCGCAACCTCGA
>JBIOYO010000437.1:0-4675 GCA_044870175.1 Nocardioidaceae bacterium
TGAGCGCGGTGACCAGGACCGAGCGGACGATCATGGTGTCGATCAGCACGCCGAGGGCCACCGTGAAGCTCAGCTCGGCCAGGAACACGAAGGGGATCGTCCCGAGCACGAGGAAGGTCGCCGCGAGCACCAGGCCGGCCGACGTGATGACCCCGCCCGTGGAGGCGAGCGCCACGAGGGACCCCTGGCGGGTGCCGCGGTGCTGGGTCTCCTCGCGCACCCTGGTCATGAGGAAGATGTTGTAGTCGATTCCCAGCGCGACCAGGAACACGAACGCGAACAACGGGAAGCCCGGATCGGCGCCGGCGAAGCCGAAGACGTAGTCGAACACCAGCGCCGAGATGCCCAGGGACGCGCCGAAGGACAAGATCACCGTCCCGATGAGCAGCAGCGGGGACACCAGCGCCCGGAGCAGGACCATCAGGATCGAGAACACCACGACGAGGACGATCGGGATGATCACCCGGTTGTCGCGGTTGGCCGCGATCTTGGTGTCGAGGTAGAACGCCGAGCCGCCCCCGACGAGCGCATCCGCGCCGTCGACCCCGTGGGCGGCCTCGCGGGTGGCCTCCACGATGTCGAAGGCCGCTGCCGAGGAGATGTCCTGCCCGATCGTCGCCTCGAAGTACGAGCGGCCGTCGCCGACCGGCTGGACGGGGCGGGGCTGGCCGAGGCCCTCGACGCCCTCGACGGCGGTGACGACGTCGTCGATCCTGTCGGTGTCGGCCACGATCTGGGCGGTGTTGGAGTCGTCCTGCAGCCCGTGCGCCACGAGGATCTTCTGGCCCTTGATCGAGTCGAACTCCTTGGTGTAGGAGTCCTCGGTCGAGAGCCCGGACGCGTCCAGCCGGATCAGGCCCAGGCAGGCGACGCCCAGGACGAGGGCGGTGGTGACCCACACGACGCGGGGCCGGGGGGCGATCCGGCGCCCCACCCTGGCCCAGAACCCCCGTGTGTTCGGCTCCTCGGACCCGAACCGGGGACGCTTGGGCCAGAACACCCAACGGCCGCAGATCACCAGCAGCGCCGGCAGCAAGGTGACCATCACCAGGTATGTGATCGACACCGCCACAGCGAGGACCGGCCCCAGACCCGCGGTGGAGTTCAGCTCGGCGAAGACCAGGCACAGCATGCCGATCACCACGGTGGCGGCGCTGGCCAGGATGGCCGGAGCGGCCCGGTGCAGGGCGAAGGCCATCGCCTCGTGCCGGTCCTCGTGGCGGCGCAGCTCCTCGCGGTACCTGGCCACGAGCAGCAGGGCGTAGTCGGTGCCGGCACCGATGACCAGGATGCCCATGATCGCCTGGCTCTGCCCGTTGACGGTGAGGTCGGCGTACCTGGCGAGCAGGTAGACCACACCGCCGGCCACCGTGAACGCCACCACGGCGCTGAAGATCGGCAGGATCCACAGCACCGGGCTGCGGTAGGTGAACAGCAGGATGACCGTGACCACCACCAAGGTGATCAGGATCAGGTTGGAGTCGATCCCCTCGAACGCGTCGGCCGCGTCGGCGGCCTGGCCGCCGTACCCCGCGAGGTGGACGGTGACGCCCGGGATCTGGGTGACGTCCCGGATCGCGTCGGCAGCGGCGGGGATGTCGTTCCAGCCATTCTTGCCGAAGTTGAACGTCAGCGTGCTGACCGCGACCTCGCCGTCGTCGGAGACCGCCTTGAAGGGCAGGTCGGGGATCTGTGCCGCGACGGCAGGGGTCAGCACGCCCTGGTCGGTGACCCCGTCGATCCCGGCGAGCTCCTGGCGCTGCTCCTCGATCGCGGCGCGGTCGGAGTCGGTGAGCCCGCCGTCGCGGTAGTAGACGACCAGTGTCGGGATGTCGTTGGGGTCGATCGTCCCCGTGAGCTCCTCGACGACCTTCGTCGACTCCGCGGACGCGGGCAGCCACGACGCGGCCTCGTTGTTCTGCACGCCGGTCAGCTTGGAGTTGAGCGCCCCCCCGGCGACGAGCAAGGCGATCCAGCCCGCGAGGACGAACCACTTGGTCACGGGGCCGGTGAGCTTGCCGGCGATCTGGCGATGCATGGTGGAACTCCATCACGAGGCGGGGACAGTCGGCATCCGGGTTTTCCCGGGTACGACGACTGACCGCCTCAGGGTGTCGAACTCATCGGCGCGCGGGCCACCCGGTGGCACACACGGGAGTCAGCGCCGGTACGCGGGGGCCCGGCCGGTCCGGCCTCCGGCGGTCGCCAGCAGCGGCAGCACCCGGGGGGCCACCAGCACCGACAGCACGACCACGCTGGTCGAGCGCACGACCGACGCCGAGCGGTTGATGCTCACCAGCGTCGCCTGGAGGTCCTCGTGCGACGGGCAGGCGATCTTGCAGACGACGTCGGCGCTGCCGGTGGTGACGTAGGCCTCCAGCACGTGCGGCACGGCGGCCAGGTCGCCGGCCACCTCGTCCAGCGCGCCCTGGGCGATCTCGAGGGTCACGAAGGCCTGCACCGGGAAGCCCGCCGCGGCGACGTCGACGGTCGGGTCCCAGTCCCGGATCACGCCGGCGTCCTGCATCCGGCGCAGCCTGCTCTGCACGGTCGCCCGGGCCACCTTCGTCGCCCGGGACAGCGCGAGGTCGCCGGCCCGGGGATCCTCACGCAGCGCGGTGAGCAGGGCGAGGTCCAGGTCGTCGATGGAGTAGCCGTCCGTCACCGCGTCACACTAGCCGTTCTGCCCAGCGATACCCCCGTCGGGGTGCGAACATCTAGCCGCCCTGCCCAGTGCAAAGTAGGCAGATTGCCAACGTAGCGGTCACGGGGTTCCCTCGTTGGGAGCACCAGGGAAAGGACAGCGGCCATGACTCTCCAGGACACGCTCACGAGCCAGGAGCTGCTCGCCGAGCTCGACCTCGACACCCTCAAGCAGCTGGTGGGGCTGGTCGAGTACGACGCCGAGCGGGACCCGTTCCCCGTGACCGGCTGGGACGCCGTCGTCTGGGCGGTGGGCAACGCCAACCAGACCGCGCACTTCTACCAGTCCGCCTTCGGCATGGAGCTGGTGGCCTACTCGGGCCCGGAGACCGGCAACCGCGACCACGCCGCCTATGTGCTGCGCAGCGGCGCCGTGCGGTTCGTGGTCAGGGGCGGCGTCCGCCCGGACAGCCCGGTCGCGGCCCACCACGCGCGGCACGGCGACGGCATCACCGACATCGCCCTGGAGGTCACCGACGTCGACCGGTGCGTCGAGCACGCTCGGAGGTCGGGCGCCACGGTGCTCGAGGAGCCGCACGACCTGACCGACGAGCACGGCACGGTCCGGGTCGCGGCAATCGCGGCGTACGGCGACACCCGGCACAGCCTCGTGGACCGCTCCCGCTACACCGGCCCCTACCTGCCCGGGTACGTCGCCCGCAACTCGTCGTACCTGAAGCGCCAGGGCGCGCCGAAGCGGCTGTTCCAGGCGCTGGACCACGTCGTGGGCAACGTGGAGCTCGGCCGGATGGACGAGTGGGTCGACTTCTACCACCGGGTGATGGGCTTCACCAACATGGCGGAGTTCGTCGGCGACGACATCGCCACCGACTACTCCGCGCTGATGTCGAAGGTCGTCGCCAACGGCAACCACCGGGTGAAGTTCCCGCTCAACGAGCCGGCCGTCGCCAAGAGGCGGTCGCAGATCGACGAGTACCTGGAGTACTACGGCGGCCCCGGCGCGCAGCACCTGGCCCTGGCCACCAACGACATCCTGCGCACCGTCGACGCCCTGCGCGCGGAGGGTGTGGAGTTCCTGGCCACGCCGGACGCCTACTACTCCGACCCGGCCCTGCGGGCCAGGATCGGGCAGGTGCGGGTGCCGATCGAGGAGCTGCAGAAGCGTGGGATCCTGGTGGACCGTGACGAGGACGGCTACCTGCTGCAGATCTTCACCAAGCCGCTCGGCGACCGGCCGACGGTGTTCTTCGAGCTGATCGAGCGGCACGGGTCGCTCGGCTTCGGCAAGGGCAACTTCAAGGCGCTGTTCGAGGCCATCGAGCGCGAGCAGGGCCGCCGCGGCAACCTCTGACCGTACCCGGAACGGGAGGCTTACACGCATGGCCCACTACCAGCACATGGGCGAGGTCCCGCGCAAGCGGCACACGCAGTTCCGCGACCCCGGCGGCCGGCTGTACTCCGAGGAGCTGATGGGGCAGGAGGGCTTCTCCTCGGACTCCTCTTTGCTCTACCACGTCGGCGTGCCGTCGGCGATGGTGGACGCGCGGCCCTGGGAGCTGCCCGACCAGGCGACCCGGCCGAACCAGCCGTTGGCCCCGCGGCACCTGCGGCTGCACGGGCTGTTCGCCGGTGAGGACTGGAAGTCCGTCGACGCGGTGACCGGGCGGCGGCTGGTGCTGGGCAACGGCGACGTGCGGATCAGCTACGCGGCGGTGGGGGAGACCTCCCCGCTGTACCGCAACGCCGTCGGCGACGAGTGCGTGTACGTCGAGGCCGGCAGCGGGACGGTGGAGACCGTGTTCGGTGACCTGCAGGCCGGCCAGGGCGACTACGTGATCGTCCCTCGAGCCACCACGCACCGGTGGGTGCCGTCGGGCGCGGAGCCGCTGCGGCTGTACGTGATCGAGGCGAACAGCCACATCGGCCCGCCGAAGCGGTACCTGTCCCGCTTCGGGCAGCTCTTGGAGCACGCGCCGTACTGCGAGCGGGACCTGCGGGTGCCCTCCCCGCC
>JBIOYO010000438.1:0-2489 GCA_044870175.1 Nocardioidaceae bacterium
ACTGCTCGTACTCCGCCGCCAGCCCGGGTGCGGCGCGCAGGAAGCCGGCGACCTGGTTGGCCAGCTCCCACCGCGACACCGGCTCGATGGACCGCTGGATGCTCTCGTACGACACCGCCTGGAAGACGTGGTCGACGAGCGGCGCCAGCAGCAGGGCCCGGTCGACGCCGGCCGGCGGGTAGGCCTCGCGCCACGGCCTGCTGTAGGCCTCGAGGACGTCTGGGCCGGAGGCGGCGTCGACCGCGTCCTCGCCCTTCCAGGTCACCGAGCGGGCCAGGTGCGCCGCGTCCAGGAAAGGGTGCGAGACCGACGCGTCGGTCCAGTCGAAGAGACGCAGGTCGACGCCGTCGAAGGCGACGTTGCCGAGGTGCAGGTCGCCGTGGCACAGGGTCGGCGGCAGCCCCAGCGAGAACAGCTCGCTGACCAGCTCGCGCAACCGTGGCTCGACGGCTCGCGCGGCCTCGAGCTCGGCGGGCGCGACCAGGTGCGCCTCGACACTCTGCGTCATCACCTGCTCGAGGCCGGCCAGCGTCTCGGCCTCGGTGCGCTTCGGGCACCCGGCCGCGGCCAGGGCGTCGAGGCGGCCGAGGCTCTCCAGCTGGAGGCCCGCCATCCTCCCCGCCGCCCGTGTCGCCGCCCCGGCCTCGCGCAGCTCGTCGAGCCCGTGCAGCTGGTCCAGCAGCATCCAGGCCCGGTCGTCGTCCTCGGCCACCAGGATGGGCACGGCATCGGGCGCGAACCCCGCGAGCACCCGGGTGATCGCGGCCTCGGCGTGGAAGTGCCGGCTGGTGGCCTTCAGGTACGCCGGCCCGGGTGTGGTCGGCACGCGGAGCACCGCGGACAGGCTCCACATGCGCACGACCTGGACCGGCCCGGTCTGCCCGCGGCCGGCCTCGTCGAGGCGCTCCCGCGCCCACTCGAGGACCTGCTCCGGCCACCCGGGGCGGAACCACGGCGGCCGATCCTCCGAGACCGGCAGGGCCGCGGCGTACTCCCCGACCGCCTGCATCGCCGCGTCGCGCACTGCCGGCTCGGTCACCACACGGGGCAGCGCCGCGACGTCGCACCAGGTGTGGCGCTCGGTCGGGGCCAGCGTGGGGTCGAGGACCACGAGATGGATGGACAGGTCGTCGGCGAGCCGGCGGCTCGGGCCGGCGAGGAAGCCATGGCCCACCCGGGCCGCAAGGTCGGCGTGCCGCGGGTGTCCGTCCTCGGTCCGCAGCTCGGGCAGCCCGTCCGGCTCGACCAGCACCCGTCCGTCCCGCAGGCACACCACGACGTCGCGCCTCATGGCGCCATGTTCCCAGGGTTCGTGGGGTGTGTTTCGCTTCTGGTGTGCGCATCGACTTCCACGGGTCGCCACGGCCGACGCTCGGCGTGGAGTGGGAGCTGGCCCTGGTCGACCGCACCTCGCGCGACCTGGTCAACGCGGCGTCGGACCTGTTCGCCGTCGTCGGCCCCCGGCTGGAGGACCCCAGCCGGCTGCACAAGGAGCTGCTGCGCAACACCGTCGAGGTCGTCACCGGCGTCTGCGACACCGTGGCGGAGGCGATGGACGACCTGCGCGCCACGCTGGAGGTGGTGCTGCCCGTCGCCGACGAGCTGGGAGTCGACCTGATGGGCGCCGGCACGCACCCCTTCGCGAAGTGGTCGGCGCAGCAGCTGACCCCTGGGCACCGGTACGAGGAGCTGATCAACCGCACCCAGTGGTGGGGCCGGCAGATGCTGATCTGGGGCGTCCACGTGCACGTCGGGCTGCCCGAGCGGGACCGGGTGATGCCGGTGCTGTCGTCGCTGCTGAACCAGTACCCCCACCTCCAGGCGCTGTCGGCCTCCTCGCCGGTGTGGGCGGGCACGGACACCGGCTACGCGTCCAACCGGGCGCTGATGTTCCAGCAGCTGCCGACCGCAGGGCTGCCCTTCCAGTTCCAGACCTGGGCGGAGTTCGAGGCGTTCGCGCAGGACCAGCTGACCACCGGGGTCATCGAGGTGCTGTCGGAGATCAGGTGGGACGTGCGGCCGGCACCCAACCTGGGAACGCTGGAGAACCGGGTGTGCGACGGCGTCTCCAACCTGCACGAGCTGGCGGCGCTGGTCGCGCTGATGCACTGCCTGGTGGTCGACCTGGACACCCGGGCGGCCGGGGGCGAGGCGCTGCCCACCATGCCGCCGTGGCACGTCCAGGAGAACAAGTGGCGGGCCGCCCGCTACGGCCTGGACGCGATCGTCATCCTGGACGCCCAGAGCACCGAGCGCCTGGTCACCGACGACCTCGCCGACCTGCTCGATCGGCTCACCCCCACGGCCCGGCGGCTCGGCTGCGAGCACGAGCTGCGGCGAGTCGCCGACATCCCCGCCCACGGGGCGTCGTACCAGCGCCAGCGCGCGGTGGCCGACGAGTCCGGCGGCGACCTGGTGGCCGTGGTCGACTCGGTCGTCCAGGAGCTTCGCGACAGCCTCTGACCGGCGTCGTCGCGCTGGTTGAGCCC
>JBIOYO010000439.1:0-2466 GCA_044870175.1 Nocardioidaceae bacterium
GGTCGAGCACCGACCCGTTGGAGGGCACGACGTACCCGGCGACCGCCGAGACGCCGAAGAAGACGCACCCCAGGAGGTTCACGCCGGGCTGCCACCAGCCCTGCGTGCCGCGGACCGGGAGCCAGCCGCGCCGCGGGGACGCGCGGTACGCGATCACCCCTGATACCAGGAAGCACACCGAGCCGTAGGCGTCCGGCCGCCACACCAACCTGTCGTACGACGGGTCGGAGAACGCCGTCTGGAGAGCGCGGAAGGTCGAGATGTTGAACAGGACGGTCCCGACCAGCTGTGTCGCCGCGGCCCAGAACGCCGCCCGCCCAGCCCCCGGCGTCCGCCGCTCCGGCAGTGCCAGCATGAGCTGCAGCGCGCCACCCGTGGTGAAGAAGACCGACCCCACGAAGAAGGTGAGGGCGTCGGCACCGGCCCCGACCAGTGCCGCGTAACCGGGGAACGGGCCCACCAGGAAGCAGGTCGCGCCGACGGCGAACGCGACCGACATCCCGACCGCCTTCCGCCGCGCGCCGGCGGGTGCCCGGGACGTGGACCGGCGACGGGGCGCCGCGCCGCGGGAGGCCATGACAGCCATCCCAGCACGACGCCGGCCGGTTCCGGTCATCCGCCGAGGATGATGCGCCCGTGGCGGGCCTGAGAACACGATCAGGAGTCGCGAGATATGCCGAGCGGGGCCGCCCGCTCTGCGGGAGGGCGGTGTGCCGTGGGTGTCTGGCAGAGTCGGGGAGCGAGCGAGGACCTGACCATGGTCCCGCGGTTCACGCGCAGCGGGATGATGCAGGTGCCCCGCGACCGAGTCCCGGAAGGGGCGATGCTGCCGCAGACGGCGTACCAGATCGTGGTCGAC
Organism: Nocardioidaceae bacterium; assembly: GCA_044870175.1. Taxonomy (GTDB): domain Bacteria; phylum Actinomycetota; class Actinomycetes; order Propionibacteriales; family Nocardioidaceae; genus JBIOUF01. The sequence goes on from JBIOYO010000439.1 coordinate 860, forward strand.
GAGGTGGCGCTGGACGGCAACGCCCGGTTCAACCTGGCCACCTTCGTGACCACGTGGATGGACGACGAGGCGGACCGGCTCTACGCGGCGACGTTCGACAAGAACATGATCGACAAGGACGAGTACCCGCAGACCGCCGAGATCGAGTCCCGGTGCGTGCGGATGCTGGGCGACCTGTGGCACGCCCCGCACGCGACGGAGAGCGTGGGCACGTCGACCACCGGCAGCTCCGAGGGCTGCATGCTCGCCGGGCTGGCCCTGAAGCGGCGGTGGCAGAAGGCGCGGCGGGCCGCGGGGCTGCCGACCGACAGCCCCAACATCGTGATGGGCGGCAACGTCCAGGTGGTGTGGGAGAAGTTCGCCAACTACTGGGAGGTGGAGCCACGCTACGTCCCGCTCGAGGGCGACGTGTTCCACCTGACGGCGGACCGGATGCTCGACTACGTCGACGAGAACACCATCGGGGTGGTCGCGGTCCTGGGCTCGACGATGGACGGGAGCTACGAGCCGGTGCAGGAGATCTGCGAGACGCTCGACGGTTACGAGACCGACAGCGGCGTGTCGGTGCCTGTCCACGTCGACGCCGCCTCAGGCGGCTTCATCGCCCCGTTCGTGCAGCCCGACCTCGCCTGGGACTTCCGGCTGGAGCGCGTGGTGTCCATCCAGTCATCGGGACACAAGTTCGGGCTGGTCTACCCCGGTGTCGGCTGGGTGCTCTGGCGCTCCGCGGAGCACCTGCCCGACGACCTGGTCTTCCACGTGAACTACCTCGGCGGGGACATGCCGACCTTCGCGTTGAACTTCTCCCGGCCCGGCGCGCAGGTCGTGCTGCAGTACTTCCAGTTCCTCCGGCTTGGCAAGGAGGGCTTCCGTCTGGTGCAGCAGACCTGCCAGGACGTCGCGGTCCACATCGCCCGGACCCTGGCAGCGATGCCGGAGTTCCACCTGCTGTCCGACGGCACCGAGCTCCCGGTCGTCACGTACAGCCTGGCGCCGGAGGTCACCAAGTACACCGTCTACGACCTCTCCCGCAAGCTGCGCGAGCGCGGCTGGCTGGTGCCGGCGTACACGATGCCGCCCAACCGGGAGGACCTTGCGGTGCTCCGCGTGGTCGTGCGCAACGGCTTCAGTCACGACATGGCCGAGCTGTTCCTGCGTGACCTGCGCGAGGCGATCACGTGGCTCGACAACCTGGAGACCCCGATGCCTCACGAGGCGCAGCCGAACGCGTTCCACCACTGAGCCGATCTGGTCGCGGGGGCAGCGGCCCGCCGGCACTGATGGTCTAGTGGTGGTCTAGTGGAGCGGCCGGACGCCGTACCCGATCTGCTCTGCCGCCGCGGCGAGGTAGGGGTCGAGCGCGGGGTCGGCCAGCGGTTTGGTGAAGGCTGGAAGCGCTGGGAACACGTCGCCTGGGGGAGCGTAGATCGCGGCGCAGTCGCGGCCGGCCATGCCGGTGTACATGAGTCCGTCGCAGTCGGGATGCGCTGAGCGGATGGCGTGCGCCCAGGCGCGGCACCGGTCCCTCGGTCCGGAGTTGACCAGGTGCGATGCCCCGATCGCGATGGGCCAGCCGCCGCGGAGGTCGATGAGGTGCAGCCGACGGG
>JBIOYO010000440.1:0-3959 GCA_044870175.1 Nocardioidaceae bacterium
ACGACGATGCCGAGCAGCGCCGCCCACGCCGAGCCCCGGCCGCCGAAGAGACTGGTGCCGCCGATGACGGCGGCGGCGATCGCGGTCAGGTTCGTGTCCGTGCCACCGGTCGCCTGCGACACCGAGGTGAGCTGGGCCGCGCCCAGGATGCCGCCGATGGACGCGAGCAGGCCGGTCAGAGTGAACACGGAGATGTAGATGAACGTGACCTTGATGCCGGCGCGGCGGGCCGCCTCCTCGTTGCCGCCGACGGCGACGACGTGCCGGCCCCAGGTGGTCTTCCGCAGCGCCAGGTCCATCACCACCACGAGGACGACGAACAGCAGCGGGAGGTAGCCGAAGCCACGGTCGATCCCGAGGTAGTAGGCCAGCCAGCAGCCGCCGGCAGCGAGCAGCACGGCCTTGACGACGACGAACGACACCGGGGGTGCCGAGAGACCCGCGGCCCGGCGGCGTCGCATGCCCCACAGCTGCGCCCCGGCGTAGGCCGCCGCCGCCACCAGCACCAGGACGTAGGACGCCACTCCCGTCACGAACGACCTTCGCGCGAACTCCAGCAGTGCGGAGTTCGGAGGGAGGTTCACGGTGCCCTGGTCACCCAGCACGACCAGCTGCAGCCCGAGGAACGCCAGCAGGCCGGCCAGGGTGATCACGAAGCTGGGCACGCCGACCTGGGTGAAGAGCAGGCCGTAGAGGATGCCGATCACCGCGCCGGTCGCCGCGCCGGCGAGCAGCGCGAGGACGAGGGGCTGGTCGTGGAAGACGAGCATCCAAGCCATGACGGCCGCGGACAGGCCGCTGACCGACCCGACCGACAGGTCGATCTCGCCCAGCAGCAGCACCAGGACCACCCCGAGCGAGATGATGCCGACCGGCGCCGCGAACAAGGTGATGTTCACCAAGGTGCGGGAGGACAAGAAGACCGGGTCGATCGAGTAGAACACGACACAGATCAACACCAGCCCGACGATCACCGGCAGGCTGCCGAGGTCGCCGCCGCGGACCCGGTGCAGGAACGCGACGAAGGCGCCCTTGAAGCCCTGCTCCGCGATCAGGCGCTCGTCGAGTAGGTCGGCGGGGAGGGCCGGAGCCGGCTCGTCGCCGGCCTCGAGCACGTCGCCCTGGTGCTTCTGCTCGGTCATGACGTGGCCTCTCCGGGTTGCTGGGAACCCTGGGCGCGACGCTCGGCGCGCTGTGCGACGACGTTGTCGGAGGCTCCGGTGATCGCGGCCACCAGCGTCTCGGTCGTGGCCTCCTCGATGCGGAACTCCGCCGCGTTGCGGCCCAGCCGCAGGACCACGATCCGGTCGGCCACTGCCTGCACGTCGGCCATGTTGTGGCTGATCAGGATGACGCCGAGGCCCTGCTCCTTGAGCCGCTCGATGAGGTTGAGCACCTCGGCGGTCTGGGCGACGCCCAGAGCCGCCGTTGGCTCATCGAGCATGACCACCTTCGGCCGCCCGACCAGGCTGCGGGCGATGGCGACCGTCTGCCTCTGGCCTCCGGAGAGCCCGGCGATCGGGATGCGCACTGAGGGGATCTTCGCCGACAGGCTGCGCAGCAGCCGCCAGGACTCCTGCTCCATGGACACCTCGTCGATGAACCCCCGGTTCGTCCGCTCCTGGCCGAGGAAGAGGTTCGCCACCACGTCGAGGTTGTCGCAGAGGGCCAGGTCCTGGAACACCGTCGCGATGCCCAGCGCCTGTGCCTCCGCGGGGCTGCCCACGGACACCTGGCGCCCGTCGAAGGTGATCGTGCCGCCGTCGGCGTGGTAGACGCCGGCGATGATCTTGACCAGGGTCGACTTCCCGGCGCCGTTGTCGCCCACCAGAGCGACCACCTCGCCGGCCGCCACGTCCATGTGCACGTCGGTGAGCGCCTGGACGGCGCCGAACCGCTTGGAGACGCTGACCATGGACAGCACCGTCTCCCCGGCCCGCGTCACCAGCCCTTCGGAGAGGGTCTCGGTCATCAGCTGAGCCCTGCCGCCTGGCACGCCTTCGCGTAGTCGGCGGTGCAGATGTCGTCCACGGTGTACAACCCGTCCTTCACCACCGTGTCGGCGACGTTGTCGGTGGTCACCACCACGGGCGGGAAGATGAACGACTTGACGCCCTGGAAGTCCGTCGTGCCGGTGATGTCCTCGCCCTTGGCCATCATCACGGCGACCTCGGCGGCCTTCTCGGCCTCCAGCTTGTAGGACTTGTAGATGGTCATGTACTGCTGGCCGGCGACGATCCGCTGGATGCCGGCGAGCTCGGCGTCCTGCCCGGTGATCGGCGGCAGCTTGTTGTCGGCCACGCCCGCGCCGGTCATGGCGGCGACGACACCGCCGGCCTGGCCGTCGTTGGCGGCGTAGACTCCGTTGATCTTCGACGGGTCGAACTTGCTCAGCTGGTCGGTGGTCCACTGCTGGGCGTTGTCCGGGCTCCAGTCCGGGTTGTCGTACTCACCGAGGATCTTCACGCCGGAGTTCGCGTCGAACACCGTGTGGGCGCCCTCCTTGAACTGCGCGGCGTTCGGGTCGGTCGGGGCGCCGTTCAGCATCAAGATGCTGCCCTTGCCGCCCATCGCCTTGACGAGAGAGTCCGCCTGCAGTGATCCGACCTTGGCGTTGTCGAAGGACATGTAGTAGTCGGCGCCCTCGATGAACCGGTCGTAGGCCAGCACCGGGATCCCCGCGTCCTGCGCGTCGGTGACCAGCCCGGCGGCGGCCTCACCGTCGACCGGGTCGAGCACGATGGCGTCGACCTCGTCGGTGATCGCGGTCTCCACCTGCTGCTGCTGCTTGGCCGGGTCCTGGTCGGCGTTGAAGTACGTGACCTTGCACTCCGAGCACAGCTCGGCGACCTTGGCCTCGAACAGCGGCTTGTCCGCCGACTCGTAGCGGGTGGTCTTCGACTCCGGCAGTAGCAGGGCGATCGTCGGACTGCTGCTGCCGCCGCCGTCGCCGCCGGACTCGGCGTCGTTGGCTCCGCACGCGGCCAGGCTGGCGCCCGTGAGTACGGCGGCGGCGACCAGGCCGGCCGCGCGACGGGTGAGTGTTGCCACGGTGTGTCCTCCTCGGCTCGGGCGGCGGGCGCCCAGGGCGTTGTTCGTCTTGGCCAGAAGTGTCACGGTTCACTGATTTGCCGTCAAGTCCTGAACACTGTTGTCACAGCAGTCTTTGCCGCCCGCCACTATGTCCAGGACTTGACGGCAAGGGGATCCCGCACCACAGTGCTCCCATGTCCGCCGAGCAGTCGGTGCCGGCCCGCGTCGGGGTCACCGCCGCGCGGGCCGTCCCCGCCCCCGGCTCGACCGCGTCGCTGCGGGCGGCCAACCAGCGCCGGGTGCTCGGCCTGCTGCAGAGTCAGGCCGGGCACACCGAGGTCAGCCAGGCCGAGATAGCCCGCTCCACCCGCCTGGCGCCGGCCACCGTCTCCAACATCGTGCGTGACCTCGCGGCGGCGGGGCTGGTCGAGACCACCACCGGCCGCGGGCGGCGCGGCACGACGGTGCGGGTCTCCCGGTCGGCCGGTCTGGTCGCAGGCGTCGACGTCGGGCACCGGCACGCACGGGTCGCGGTGGGTGACCTGACCGGCCAGGTTCTGGCCCAGCGGCGCGAGCTCCTGGCGCCGGACCACACCCACGCCCACGGGCTGGACCTCGTTGCGCGGCTGCTCGCCGAGGTGCTCACCGAGGTGGGCGCCAGCCACGGTGACGTCCTGACCGTCGGGCTCGGACTGCCGGCGCCGATCAACGACGAGGACGTGGTGATGTCGTCGGCGATCCTGCCGGGATGGGTCGGCCTCAACGCTCGTCAGGAGGCCACCCGCCGGCTGGGACTGCCCACCCACATCGACAACGACGCCAACCTCGGTGCCATCGCCGAGCACGACCGTGGGGCCGGGACGGGTCACCCGAACATGGCCTTCGTGAAGGTGTCCTCAGGTGTCGGCGCGGGGCTGGTCATCGGG
>JBIOYO010000441.1:0-9906 GCA_044870175.1 Nocardioidaceae bacterium
GTCCCCCGATCCTATCGGTAGGCTGCGCGTATGCCCGAACCGCCGGAGGCGGCGCCCGTTCCGCGTCCCGCTCCCGCGTCGGTCAGCGCGACGGGTCCGGCCACCGCGGGCGGGTCGCTGGCGCTGCTGGACCCGACGTACCGTGCGGCCGTCGTGGACCTCCTCGGGGCGATCGCGTACGGCGAGATCGCGGCGTTCGAGCGGCTCGCGGAGGACGCCAAGCTGGCGCCCACCGTCGCGGACAAGGCGGCCCTGGCGCAGATGGCGGCGACTGAGTTCGGCCATTACCGGGGGCTGCACGACCGGATCGTCGAGCTGGGCGCCGACCCGATGGCGGCGATGCAGCCGTTCGTGGCACCCTTCGACGGCTTCCACACGCGGACGGCGCCGTCGGACTGGCTCGAAGGGCTGGTCAAGGCGTACGTCGGGGACGGGCTGGCCGCGGACTTCTACCGCGAGATCGGCGCCTTCGTCGACGTCGACACCCGCGCGCTGATCGTGGAGAGCCTGCAGGACGCCGGCCAGTCCGCGTTCGTCGTGGACCGGGTGGGCCGGGCCATCGCCGGCGACCCTCGGGTGGCCGGCCGGCTCGCGCTGTGGGGTCGCCGGCTGATGGGGGAGGCGCTGGCGCAGGCGCAGCGGGTCGCCGCCGAGCGCGACGCGCTGAGTGCCCTGCTGGCCGGCGGGGTGGACCGGCCCGGGCTGGACCTGGCCGCGATCGGCCGGCTGTTCACCCGGCTGACCGAGAACCACAGCGCCCGGATGGCCACGCTGGGGCTGGACGCGTGAGCGGAGCCGGCGAGGCCGGCCCAGGCAGTGAGCTGCGTGTCGACAGAAAGCGCCCGTAGGACGCACGTCACGACCCTCTCCTACCTCGAAGAACCGCCGCCCCCCACGAGGTGTACGTCATGGGAAGCGGACAAGGCTCTGCATCCCATGGGAATCTGCCGGGGCCGGCCTCCCCGCCGTCAGGACCTAAAGCCCACCTGCCCGACGGAGGGTGAGCCGACCTCGACGTAGGCGAGCTTGTCGGTGGGGACCAGGACACGGCGGCCCTTGCTGTCGGTCAGAGCCAGGACGGAGGAGTCGCCGGACAGCGCCCTGCTGACCTCGACCTCGAGCTCGTCGGGCGACAGGGTCGAGTCGACGACCAGCTCACGGGTGGCGTGCTGCACGCCGATCCTGACCTCCATGACAACAGCTCCTCCCAGGTCGGCTCGGGCGGGGCGCCCGAGGCGTCGAAAAGCGTGACGGCGCGGCCGGTGAAGGTCAGTCGTGCTCCTCGGTGAGCGGGAACCGGCTGACCCCCCGCCACGCCAGGCCGGCGACCAGGCTGGCCGCCTCCTCACGCGGGATCTCCCCGCCCGCCTGCAGCCAGAACCGCGCGCTGACCTGTGCCATTCCCACCAGGGACACCGCGATCAGCCGCGCCGCCTCGTCGGGCAGCCCGGTGTCCTCCTCGATCACCGCCGTAATCTCGTCGGCGCAGATCGCGGTCACCCGGTCGACCTGCTCGCGGACCGCCGGCTCGTTGGTGAGGTCGGACTCGAAGACCAGCCGGAACGCGCCCTCGTCGTGCGCGACGTAGTCGTAGAACACCTGCACGGTGGCCTCGACCCGCTGCTCGTTGTCCTGGGTGGAGGCGAGCGCGGAGCGGGTGTCGGAGATGATCTGTTCCGCGGCGTGCTCCAGCAGCGCGAGGTAGAGGTCGAGCTTGCCCGGGAAGTGCTGGTAGAGCACCGGCTTGCTGACCCCGGCGCGCTCGGCGATGTCGTCCATCGCCGCTGCGTGGTAGCCCTGCGCGACGAACACCTCCAGCGCGGAGTCGAGCAGCTGCGCGCGCCGTTCCTTGCGTGGCATCCGGCCCCCGCGGGGGCGTTGCTCATGCGTGGTGGTCACTGCTCGGGTCTCCCAACTGCGGCACAAGGTCGTCGTGACGCGGGCCCCGGGGCCGCGTCGTCGGCAGCCTACTCCCCGGTAGGACCCGCACGCGGCACGCCCGCCGCGCTGCCCAAGTCGTCCGAGTGATGGGACCGGTGTCCGAATGCCGGGACGTAGGGGAGGGTCCCCGGGTCGTTGGGGAACATGGAGGGCGGCCGGGCGTGTTGTGCTCGCGTCCGCCCGCCGTCCGTGCGTCCGAGGAGAAGAAGTGTCCCTGCCCCCGCTGGTCGAGCCCGCGGCCGCGCTCACCATCGACGAGGTACGCCGCTACAGCCGGCACCTGATCATCCCCGACGTGGGCATGACCGGGCAGAAGCGGCTCAAGAACGCCAAGGTCCTGGTCATCGGAGCGGGCGGCCTCGGCTCACCGGCCCTGCTCTACCTGGCCGCCGCCGGTGTGGGCACGCTCGGCATCGCAGAGTTCGACGACGTGGACGAGTCCAACCTGCAGCGCCAGGTCATCCACGGGCAGAGCGACGTCGGCCGGCCCAAGGCCGAGTCCGCACGGGACTCCATCGGCGAGGTCAACCCGCTGGTGCGGGTCGTCGTCCACAACGAGCGGCTCGACAACGACAACGTGCTCGGCATCTTCTCCCAGTACGACCTCATCGTGGACGGCACCGACAACTTCGCCACCCGCTACCTGGTCAACGACGCGGCGTACCTGTTGGGCAAGCCGTACGTGTGGGGGTCGATCTACCGGTTCGACGGTCAGGCCTCGGTGTTCTGGCCCACGCTGGAGGGCGCGGACGCGCCCTGCTACCGCTGCCTCTACCCCGAGCCGCCTCCGCCCGGCATGGTCCCGTCCTGCGCCGAGGGCGGTGTGCTCGGCGTGCTCTGCGCCAGCATCGGCTCGATCCAGGTCACCGAGGCGATCAAGCTGCTGACCGGCGTCGGCGACCCGCTGGTCGGCAGGCTGATGATCTACGACGCCTTGGAGATGGAGTACCGCAAGCTCAAGGTCCGCAAGGACCCCGGCTGCGCGCTGTGCGGAGAGAACCCAACCGTGACCGGGCTGATCGACTACGAGACGTTCTGCGGCGCGATCAGCGACGAGGCGGCCGAGGCCGTCGCCGACGCCACGATCTCGGTGGCCACGCTCGAGCAGTGGCTGAAGGAGCGCGCGGAGGGGGCGCGGGACTTCGTGCTCGTCGACGTCCGCGAGCCCACCGAGTACGAGATCAACAAGATCCCCGGGGCGGTGCTGATCCCGAAGGGCGACTTCCTCAACGGGACGGCGCTGGAGCGGCTGCCCGAGCTGACCGGCGGCGACAGGCAGGTGGTCATGCACTGCAAGACCGGGGTGCGCTCGGCGGAGACGCTGGCGATCGTCAAGGGGGCCGGGTACGCCGACGCCGTGCACGTCGGCGGCGGCGTCGCCGCCTGGGTCAACCAGATCGACCCCTCGCAGCCCTCCTACTGAGAGCTCGCGCGGATAGGTCGTGCCTGCTGCGCGACGCCACGCACGCACGCTGGCTGCGTTGTAGTCGGTCGACGGGTCCCGGCCCGCCTTCCTCCTCACGGCAGTACCTACTCGCGCGACCTCTGACGGGCTAACTTCGGGGAATGACCGCGCTCCCGGCCAGGCTGCGGGCCGCGGTGCTGGCGGCAGGGGCCGCCCTCGCGGTGCTGCTGCTGTGCTGGGCCGCGACGGCTGGGCCGGCGGCCCTGGTCCACGACGCCGGCCCGTCGCCGCACGAGTCGCCGCCCGCACCCCTGCCCCAGAGCGTGACGCCGGGCAGCGACGAGGCGGCGCGGCAGCTCGTCCCAGACCTGGGCTGGCTGGGGACGCTGATCCTCGCCGGCGCCGCGCTGTTCGCGGTGGTCCTGCTCGCGAGCGGCCTGCGGGCGCTGTGGCTGGCCCGGTGGCGGCGACCCACCCGTTCTGGGACCCCGGACGACGACACGCCGGACGGTGAGGTCCACGACATCGGCGAGGAGGTGCGCCGGACCCTCCGCCGCGACGCCCCAAGCCTGCTCGCGTCCCTCGACCTCGGCGCTCCGGCCGACGGGATCGTCGCCTGCTGGCTGCGGCTCGAGCGGTCCGTGGCCGACGCGGGGGTGCGGCGGTGGTCGTGGGAGACCTCCTCCGAGTACGCCGTACGAGTGCTGCATGCCCTGGACCTGGACCCCCGCGCCGTCGCCGGGCTCGCCGCGCTCTACCGCGAGGCGCGCTTCTCCGACCACCTGCTCGGTGAGGACGCCCGAGCCGCCGCGCGGACCCACCTGCGGCGCGTGGCAGCGGACCTGCAGGAGCTCCGCACGTGACCCGCGCCGCCCTGGCCAGAGCCGCCGGCGTCGTCGCGCTCTGGGCCCTGGCCTGCGCGGTGGCGCTGCTGTTCGGCGGGCGGCCCGACCCGGGACTGGTCGCGGTCGCACTCCTCGGCGCGCTGGCGACCTGGGGGACGCTGCGCTCGGCGTTGTCGGGCGACGAGGGCGGGGACACCGCCTGGCGGGTGCCCGGGGACGAGCCGGTCCGCCCCCCGGGCCGCGACCCCAGGCTGGACCTGCTGGAACGCCAGGTCGAGGCGCACCTGGTGTCTCGAGCCGGTGACGTGCAGCTGCTGCGGCAGCTGGTCCGGCTGGCCGACCAGCGGCTGATGGACCGGCACGGCATCCGGCGCGACGCCGACCCCGCTCACGCGGCCGCCCTCCTCGGCCCGGCGCTGGTCGCCCTGGCCGAGCGTGCCACCTCGGACCGCCCGGCCACGACGTCGCCCCGGGGCAAGGCCGGGCGGCGGGCCTCGGAGGGTCACGGTCCTCGGCTCACCCCGGCGGCGGTCGACGCCCTGCTGACCCGGATCGAGGCGCTGTGAGGAGTCCGCTGACGGTGCCGGACGCCGCGCGGCTGGCCGGCGCCGTGCTGGACGAGGTCCAGCGCGCCGTGGTGGGCAAGCGCCGCGCCCTGTCCCTGGTGCTGGCCAGCCTCCTCGCCGGTGGGCACGTGCTGGTCGAGGACTTCCCGGGGCTCGGCAAGACGCTGGCCGCGCGGTCCTTCGCGCAGACGCTCGGGCTCGGCTTCGCCCGGGTGCAGTTCACCCCCGACCTGCTCCCGGCCGACCTGACCGGCTCGTTCGTGTACGACCAGCGGGTCGGGGACTTCGACTTCCGGCCCGGGCCGGTGTTCACCGGGCTGCTGCTGGCCGACGAGATCAACCGCACCCCGCCGAAGACCCAGGCGGCTCTGCTTGAGGCGATGCAGGAGGGCCAGGTGAGCGTCGAGGGCCGGACCTTCCCGCTCACGCCGCCGTTCCACGTGATCGCGACGGCGAACCCGGTCGAGTACGAGGGCACCTACCCCCTCCCCGAGGCACAGCTGGACCGGTTCGCGACGAGAGTCTCCTTCGGCTACCCCGACGGGGAGGAGGAGTGGGCGGTGCTGGCGCGGCGCCTGGAGCGGCGTACCGAGGCGCAGACCCTCGCGGCAGTCACCGACGGCGACGGCCTGCTGGCGATGCAGGCGGCGGTGGAGACCGTGACCGTGGAGGAGACCGTGGGACGGTACTGCGTCGCCGTGGCGGCCGCGACCCGCGCCCACCCCCAGGTGCTGATGGGCGCGTCCCCCCGCGGCGCTCTGGCGCTGATGCTGGTGGCCCGTGCGTACGCCGTCGTGGCGGGTCGCGACTACGTGGTGCCCGAGGACGTCAAGGCGGTCGCTCCCAGCGTGCTTGCCCACCGGATCTCGCTGCGGCCCGACCTCTGGCTCACCGAGGCAAGCGGTGCGACGGTCACCGAGAGCGTGCTGTCGACGGTGCCGGTGCCGTCCGCGAGGCCGTCGTGACCGAGCTGACGGTCCCGAGCGGGTGGCGGCCGACGGAGCTGCTGTTCCGGGGCGTGGCCGGCGCGGCGGTCCTCGCCCTGGTGGCCGTGGTCGCGGGGCGGCCTGACCTGCTGGTCCTCGCGGTGCCGCTCGGTGGCTTCGCCGTACCGGCCCTGCTCCGGCGTCCGACGGCGCCTCCTGAGGTGGTGTCGTCGCTCGGCGCCGACGTGGTCGCGGAGGGTCAGGCGGCGCGGCTGCGGGTCGTGGTCACCGCCGACGACCCGGTCGAGCACCTCACCGTGTCGGTCCCGCCCGTGCGGTGGGTGCGGGTCCGGCCCTCCGGTGGTGTGGTGGGGGTGGCCGCGACCCCCGGCGCCGGCCGGGCCGTGTCCGCCTCGGTGCACCTGGCTCCGGTGCGGTGGGGCGCTCGCCGGGTCGGGGAGGGGCACGTCGCGGCGCTCTCGCCCTGGGCCGGCTGGGTGTGGGGACCCCAGCGGCTGCAGTCGCAGCCGATGGCGGTCGTGCCCCGGCCTGCGCGGTTCGAGGGGACCGGACCCCCGCCGCACCCGGTGGGCCTGGTCGGTCTGCACCCTGCGCGCCGTCCGGGGAGCGGCAGCGAGCTTGAGGACATCCGGGAGTTCCAGCCCGGCGACCGCGTGCGCCGCGTGCACTGGCGGGTGTCCCGGCGCACGGGCCGGCTCCACGTCACCACCACGCGCTCGGAGGAGGACGCGGCCGTGGTGCTCCTGGTGGACGCGGGCTCGGACGTCGGCGACCCCCCCGCCACCAGCCTGGACACCGCGGTGCGTGCGGCGGCCGGCGTTGCCGAGCACCACCTACGGCGTGGTGACCGGGTGGCACTGCGGGTCCTCGGCTCCGCGCACCAGCTCGCGGTCCCCGCCTCCACCGGACGGCGGCACCTGCACCGCGTGCTGCACGCCCTGGCGCGGGTCGCGCCCGGCAGCCCCGGCTGGCAGGACCCTGGCGGGGGCCGGTTCCACGTCCCCGCCGGCGCCGTGGCCCTGGTCCTCAGTCCGCTGCTGGCTCCCGGCGCGGTGGCCACCACCACTCGCCTGGCGCGCAGCGGCGTCACGGTCGTGGTGGTGGACACCCTGCCCGAGGTGGCGCCGGGCGCGCCGCACGACGTGCCCGCCCTCGCCTGGCGGATGCGGCTGCTCGAGCGCGACCACGTCGTCGGCCGGCTGCGCCGCAGTGGCGTGCCCGTGGTGCCCTGGCGGGGCGGGCACCCGCTGGACGAGGTGCTGCGGACGATCGCCCGCCGGGCGGCCCGGGCCCGGACGGTGCCCAGATGAGCCCGGCCGCGACCAGCGCCCTGGGCCGGCTGGTGGGGGGCTCCGCGCAGCAGCGGCTCCTCGCCGCAGCGGTCCCGGTCGCGGTCACGGCGTTCCTGGCGGCCGCGACGGCGGCAGGCGCGGGCCTGGCCGTCTGGCCGGTCGCGGTGACCGTCCTGCTGGCGGTGCTCGCGGCGGCAGCGCCGGGATCCGCCGCGCCGTTGGTCCTGCTGCTCTGGCTCGGCGGCTACTGGCTGCTGGGCGTGGCGGGCCCGGTGTCGCCCTGGACGGTGCTCGCCGCGGCCGCGGTGCTGGTCGTCCACGTCGCGTCGGGGCTCGCCGCGCACGGTCCGGCGGGGCTGGTGCTGGACCGCGCGACGCTGGTCCGCTGGCTGCGCCGCGGCGTCGCAGTGGGCGTGGCGACCCTGCTGGTCTGGGTCGTCTGCGCCGCCCTGGCCCGGGGCGGGCCACCGGGAGGCCGGCTGCTCTCCGGGACCGCGCTCGCCGTGGTCGCCCTGGTCGCCGCCACGGCGGCGCGGAGAACCGGGTCGGTGCCGCGATGAGCCTGGACCCGGACTACGTGGAGGCGGTGCTGTCGCTGGTGGAGCAGGTGCCGCCCGGCCGCGTCACGACCTACGGGCTGCTGGCCGAGACGGTCGGCGCCGGCGGCCCGCGGCAGGTCGGCCGGGTGCTGTCGACGTACGGCGGCCCGGTGCCGTGGTGGCGCGTCGTCCGCGCCGACGGCTCACCACCCCCCTGCCACCAGGCCACCGCCGCCGACCACTACGCCGCCGAGGGCACCCCGCGGCGCCCCTCCGGCCGCGTCGACCTCACCCGGGCCGTCTGGTGGCCCGGCGCCCCCACCGGCTGACGGGGCGGCCCGGTCCGGCCGTGCCGGGCGGGTCTGCGGGGTTGTGGCCGATGGTGGGAGGAACTGCCTGTTGTGGCCCAAGCCTGCAGCCCCGCACGGCGTGCCGCTGCGGCCATCGGCCACAAGCCGGCTACCTGACCGCCAGGATCACCACGGGCTGCCCCGCGGCGAGCGGGGCGTCGGGGAAGCGGCCGAGGTAGGCCATCCGGGCCGGGGCGTAGCCGGCGTCACCGGGACCGAGCACGACCGCGTCGGCGCGCTGCCAGGTGCCGTCGCGCAGCACCTCGACCTCCGGGACGCTGATCAGGTTGCGCCACCAGCGCTTGCGGTCCGGCCGGCCCGGGACGACGACCAGGCCGCGCGTCCCGGCGGCGTACTGGACCGGGAGCTCCAGGCGCCGTCCCGTGCGCGCGCCGGTCATCCGCAGGCCGATCAGCGACCGGGGCAGCACCCGGTGCGCGGGAGAGGCCAGGACGGCCAGGACCACGCGGCCGGATGCGGCGGTGCCGGTCAGCGACGGCAGGAACCATCCGGTGACCAGCCCGAGCAACAGGCCCGCCAGGGCCCCGGTCGTGGCGCCGAGCACCACGGACGCGGGCAACGACAGCGTGCTCGACGGCGCGGTGGCACCGGCGAAGATCACCGTCATGGCCGGGGCCCATCCGACGGCGCTGGCGGCGACCCATCGCCACGGGTGCGACACCGCGCCGCGCAGCGCCCAGGCCTGGGCGGCACCGAGAACGGCGCCCATCGCGACCCCGAGCGCCGCGGCGCCGGCCAGGACGACGGTCCACGGCGGCTCCGAGGCGGCGCCGCCGGGGTCGGCGAGCGTGGCTGGAGCGGAAGCCGCTGCCCAGCCGACCCCGGCGACGAGCACGGTGGCCGTCGCCCAGCGCCGTCGGCGCCGAGCGTCCAGCCAGGGTCGCAGCGCACCCCCCTGCAGGACCCCGAGGGCGGTGCCCTCGACGAGTCCCCCGGCGACGACCACGCCGAGCGCGAGCCAGGCTGGATGACCGCCGTCGACCAGGCGGGTGGCGACCAGCGCCGCGGTCGCGGCGGCGGTCATGCCGATCGCCTCGGCCACCGAGCACGCACGCACCCAACCCGGTAGCGAGGGCTGCCGCAGGGCGCTGCCGGTGGTCGTGGCGGTGGTCATCACGAGCCTCCTCGTTCTGGCTCCAGCATCGCGTGGCGGGCGCGACGCGCCCAGGGTCGAACGGCTCGGGTCGGGGGCGGGTTGTCACCCGTCCGGCGGCTCGGTGGAGCGCTTTCCCCAGCCCCGGCGCGGGTCCGCACCGAACCTGTCGTCGCCAGGTGATGTGATGCCTGCATGACCACCTACGCCCTGGCCCGCCCCCCCGGGGCGGCCGTCGCGGCGCCGCGGCTCGACGCGGCGCAGCAGGCGGTGGTCGACCACCCGGGCGGGCCGCTGCTGGTGCTGGCCGGGCCGGGCACCGGCAAGACCACGACGATGGTCGAGGCGGTGGTGGACCGTGTGGAGCGGCGGGGGCAGCGCCTGGACCAGGTGCTGGCCCTGACCTTCTCGCGCAAGGCCGCCGAGCAGCTCCGCGACCGGGTCACCGCCCGGCTGGGCAGGACGACCGGCACCCCGGTGGCCGCGACCTTCCACTCCTTCGCCTACTCACTGGTCCGGGCGTACGCCGACGACGACGTCTACACCGCTCCGCTGCGGCTGCTGACCGCGGCGGAGCAGGATGTCGCCATCCGCGAGCTGCTGGAGCCCTCTGACGTCTCGGTGCCGTGGCCGGCGTCGCTGGCGCAGGCGTTGCGCACCCGGGGGTTCGCCGGGGAGGTGGCGACCCTCCTCGCACGAGCCCGGGAGAAGGACCTCGACCCGCGCGACCTGGCCGACATCGGCAGCCGTGAGGGCCGGCCGGAGTGGGTCGCGGCGGGGCGGTTCCTGGAGCAGTACCTCCTCGTCCTCGACGCGCAGAGCGCCCTGGACTACCCCGACCTGATCGTCCGCGCCGTCCGCCTGGCCGAGCGGCCCGACGTGCGGCGGCGGCTTCGGTCGACGTACC
>JBIOYO010000442.1:0-3024 GCA_044870175.1 Nocardioidaceae bacterium
CCGGCTCCCCACACCACGAACGGCACCTGGTAGTTCGCCCGCAACGCCGGGTCGTCGTGCTGTCTCGCGCCCGGCGGGCAGCCGTGGTCGGCGGTCAGCACCACGTCGGTGCGTCCACGCAGGTCGCGGTCGCGCCGGATCGTGCGCAGCACCCGCCCGATCCTCCGGTCGGTGGCGCGGACCGCGTCGAGGTACGCCGAGGTCATGCAGCCATGCGCGTGTCCGGCCGCATCGGGCTCCCCGAGGTGGAGGAAGCTGAGCCGGGCCGGCCGGGTACGCAGCTGGCGGGTGAGGCGGTCGAGGAGGACGCCGGAGCCGGCGAGGACGAACCGGTCGATCTTGTCGCGGCCGTCGTCGCGACCCACCCGGTCGCGGGCGCCGTGCGCGGAGTCCCATGAGCGGTCGAGGAAGGAGAACTTCGCCTTCGACGTGTAGAGCGCAGTGGTCCCGTGGTGGTCGTGCACCGCGTCGAAGATGCCCGGCACGTAGTGGCCGTTCAGCCGGCGCAGCGTCCCGCCGTTGTCCTCGTTGAACGTGACGTGGTGGCCGCGCCGGCCGAGGACTCGCCGTCCCGTCATCATCCCGGTGTGGTTCGGCAGCGTGTTGGTCTGCTCGTAGGCGGTCCGCGCGTTCAGCGTGCCGGCGCCCTCACGGAGCAGCCGGTGCATCGCGGGCGTGCCGCGCACGCCGAGCCGGACCAGGGCGCGCCGGTTCAGCGCGTCGACCGAGATCGCCACCACGTAGCGCCGCGGGGCGGGCATGCCGCCGACGAGGCTGACCGCAGCGGCCGCAGCGGCCGGCTCCGCGGTCGCGGGTCGCGGGTCGCCCGGCGGGGCACCGGCGCATGCGCCGGCCAAGGCGGTCGCCGCTACGAGGGCCGACACCGTGCCGGTCCGGGTGAGCCTGCGCGGGACGCCCATCAGTCTCCACCGTACGGCACGCCGAGCTCGGCCAGCTTGGACTTGCCGCCGTCGAGCGCGGTCAGCACCCAGGCGCCGCTGGGGGTGAGCGTGAAGGTGTGCTCGAAATGGGCCGCCGCGGAGCCGTCGGTGGTGGCGACGGTCCAGTCGTCGGCCAGGACCGTGGTTGCCGGGTCGCCGAGCACGACCATCGGCTCGACCGCGAGCGCGAGTCCCCGGACCAGCTTCGGGCCACGGCCCGGGCGGCCGAGGTTGGGGACGTTCGGAGGCTGGTGCATCGCCGAGCCGATGCCGTGCCCGACGTACTCAGGCAGGATCCCGTAGGCGCCCTGGCTGCGGACGTAGCTCTCGATCGCGTGGGAGATGTCGGTGACCCGCCCGCCCAGCCGCGCGGCCGCGATGCCGTGCCACAGCGCCTCCTCCGTGACCCGCATCAGCTCGTGCACCTCGTCTGTTACGTCGCCGATGGCCAGGGTCGTGGCCGCGTCGCCGTGCCAGCCGTCGACGATCGCGCCGCAGTCCACCGACACGACGTCTCCCTCGCGGAGGACCCGCCCACCGGGGATGCCGTGCACGACCTCGTCGTTGACCGAGGCGCAGATGACCGAGGGGAAGGGCGGGTGGCCGTAGCCGAGGAACGACGGCTCCGCGCCGGCGGACCGGATGTGCTCGGCGGCGACGGCGTCCAGCTCCGCGGTGGTCATCCCCGCCGTGGCGGTACGCCGCAGCAGCTCCAGCGTCTCGCCGACCACGACCCCTGCGGCTCGCATCAGCTCGATCTGCTCGGGGGTCTTGATCTCCACCCCGCGCTCACGGAACATGTGCCGGCGTCAGCTCTCCTGGACCTGCTCGAGCACGTCCATGATCCGCCCGGAGATCTCCTCGACGTCGCCGAGGCCGTCCACCTCGTGCAGCAGCCCGCGCTCCCGGTAGACGTTCAGCAGCGGCGCGGTCTGCTCGGAGTACACCTCCAGGCGCCGGCGGATCACGTCCTCGGTGTCGTCGGCGCGTCCCTCGGTCTCCGCACGCTTGAGCAGCCGGCCGACGATCTCCTCGCCGTCGACGGTGAGCACCACCACCGCGTCGAGCTGATGCCCGGTGTAGCGGATCATCTTGTCGAGCTCCTCGACCTGGGCGAGGGTGCGGGGGTAGCCGTCGAGCAGGAAGCCCTTCTCGGCGTCGGGCTCGTCGATGCGGTGGCGCACCATGAGGTTGGTGACCTCGTCGGGGACGTACTCCCCCGCGTCCATGTAGGTCTTGGCCTTGAGGCCGAGCGGGGTGCCCTTGGCGACGTTGGTCCGGAAGATGGCCCCGGTCGAGACTGCCGGGACTCCGACGTTCGCGGCCACCACCTTGGCCTGCGTGCCCTTCCCCGCCCCCGGGGGGCCCATCAGGATCAGTCTCACCGGAGAAACCCTTCGTAGTTGCGCTGCTGAAGCTGGCTCTCGATCTGCTTCACGGTGTCCAGGGCGACCCCGACCATGATCAGGATGGACGTGCCGCCGAACGGGAAGTTGTTGTCCGCGTTGACCAGCGCAAAGGCGACCAGCGGGATCAGCGCGATCAGGCCGAGGTACGTCGCGCCGGGGGCGGTGATGCGGGACAGCACGTAGCCGAGGTACTCCTCGGTCGGCTTGCCGGCCCGGATGCCGGGGATGAACCCGCCGTACTTCTTCATGTTGTCGGCGACCTCTTGGGGGTTGAACGTGATCGAGACGTAGAAGTACGTGAAGAACACGATCAGCGCGAAGGTGAGCAGCATGTAGAGCGGGTCGGCGCCGGTGGTCAGGTTGCGCGCCACCCACCGGGTGATGGGGTTGCTGCCGTCGGCGTCGAACTGGGCGAAGAGCGCAGGGAGGTAGAGCAGGCTGGAGGCGAAGATCACCGGGATGACCCCGGCCTGGTTGACCTTCAGCGGGATGTACGTCGAGGACCCGCCGTACATCCGTCGGCCCACCATGCGCCGGGCATACTGCACCGGGATCCGCCGCTGGCCCTGCTCCATGAAGATGACCGTCGCGACGATCACCAGGCCGATGCCGACCACCAGCGAGAACACCCACACCCCCTGGGCCACCCGCACGTTCCACAGCGAGGCGGGGAA
>JBIOYO010000443.1:0-3078 GCA_044870175.1 Nocardioidaceae bacterium
CCTACGGTCTTTGCCTAGCACGAGGTTGACATAACTATAACCTTCTACTTCAAGGTTAGAGTTCATGGCCGACGCAGTGCCTTCCCCACACACCGAGGCAAGCACACACTGTCTGCCCCACCGGGCAGCACACCTGGAGAGGGACCCCTGCCGTGGCAGCACCGCAGAACTATCTGGCAGTCATCAAGGTCGTCGGCATCGGTGGTGGTGGCGTCAACGCCGTGAACCGGATGATCGAGGTCGGGCTCAAGGGCGTGGAGTTCATCGCGATCAACACCGACGCGCAGGCCCTGCTGATGTCCGACGCCGACGTCAAGCTGGACATCGGCCGCGAGCTCACCCGTGGCCTCGGCGCCGGGGCCAACCCCGACGTCGGGGGCAAGGCCGCCGAGGATCACGCCGAGGAGATCGAGGAGGTGATCAAGGGCGCCGACATGGTCTTCGTCACCGCCGGTGAGGGCGGCGGCACGGGCACCGGCGGCGCCCCGGTCGTGGCGCGGATCGCCCGGTCGCTGGGCGCGCTGACCATCGGTGTGGTGACCCGGCCGTTCGCGTTCGAGGGTCGGCGCCGGGCCAACCAGGCCGAGGACGGCATCGCCGGCCTGCGCGAGGAGGTCGACACCCTCATCGTGATCCCGAACGACCGGCTGCTGTCGATCAGCGACCGCAACGTGTCGGTGCTGGACGCGTTCAAGCAGGCCGACCAGGTGCTCCTGCAGGGCGTCTCCGGCATCACCGACCTGATCACCACGCCCGGCCTGATCAACCTCGACTTCGCCGACGTCAAGTCCGTGATGGCCAACGCCGGCTCGGCACTGATGGGCATCGGCTCGGCCCGCGGAGAGGACCGCGCGGTCGCCGCGGCCGAGATGGCGGTGTCCAGCCCGCTGCTCGAGGCCTCCATCGACGGTGCGCACGGCGTGCTGCTCTCGATCGCCGGCGGCTCCGACCTCGGCCTGTTCGAGATCAACGAGGCCGCGGCGCTGGTCTCCCAGGCGGCGCACGCGGAGGCCAACATCATCTTCGGCGCGGTGATCGACGATGCCCTCGGTGACGAGGTGCGCGTCACCGTCATCGCGGCCGGCTTCGACGGTGGCATGCCGAAGCGGCGCGACCCCGGGGCGCAGCTGCGCCGCGAGCCCGCTCCCGCGCCGGCCCAGACCCAGGCCGAGACCCGGGCCGCTGTGGCGGGTGCGAGCGGCCGCGCGCCCACCAGCGCCGGAGGCCGTCCGTACGCCGGCTCGCCGGTGGGCGCGCCGGGCGCCATGTCGCGCACGTCGGGCGGCACCAGGCCGGTCGCCGGCGGACTCTCCGCGGCGGCGCAGCGCGCGGCGAGCTCGCAGTCCCCGCGCCCGCAGCCGGCCCCCGCCGACGACGACCTGGACATCCCCGACTTCCTGAAGTAGGCGGGTCGAAGGAGGCGAGGTTCGCCGCAGGACAAGCCGTCGGAAGTACGCGAAGGTCACCAGGGTGTTCTGCCTCGTCGATGGCACCGGACGGGTCCGGGTCGCCTTCACCGACCGGCGCGGCGGGGCCAGCCGGGGCGGCTACGCGTCGCTGAACCTCGGCGCTCGTGGGGACGACGCCGGCGCGGTCGCCGAGAACCTGCGCCGGGTCGCCGACGCGTTCACCGGCTCCTCGTCGGCGCGGGTGGCGGCGATGCGCCAGGTGCACGGGACCTCGGTGGTCGAGGTCGGGGAGGCCCCGTCGGCGGGCCGGCCGGGGGAGCGCCCGGAGTGCGACGCCTTGGTCACGTGTGTCGAGGAGGTCACGTTGCTGGTCCGGGCGGCGGACTGTGTGCCCGTGCTGCTCGGCGACGCCGAGGCGGGCGTGGTGGCCGCGGTGCACGCCGGTCGCCGCGGGGTCGCGCAGGGCGTGGTGCGGCGCGCCGTCGAGGCGATGCGCGACCGCGGCGCCGTACGGGTGAGGGGCTGGGTCGGTCCGCACGTCTGCGGCCGATGCTACGAGGTGCCCGCCGCCATGCGCGACGAGGTCGCCGCCGTCGTTCCGCAGACGTACGCGCGGACCGCGTGGGGGACGCCCTCCCTCGACCTCGGCGCCGGGGTGCGCGCACAGCTCGACGACGCCGGGGTCGTCGAGGTCGAGACGGTGCCGCGCTGCACCCGGGAGGACCCGGACCTGTACTCCTACCGCCGCGACGGGCCCGCCACCGGCCGGATCGGCGGCCTTGTGCGGCTGGTGTGCCCATGACCGAAGACCGCCGAGACTCGCTCGCAGCGGGCCTGGGCCGGGTCACCGCGCGCATCGCGGCGGCCTGCGACGCAGCCGGCCGCGACCCTGGTGAGGTGACGCTGGTCGTCGTGACCAAGCACTTCCCGGCCGACGACCTACGCCTCCTGGCCGCCCTGGGTGTGCGTGACGTCGGGGAGAACCGGCACCAGGAGGCCGAGCCCAAGCATGCCGCCTGCGCCGGCCTCGGACTCACCTGGCACTTCGTCGGCCAGCTGCAGAGCAACAAAGCGGCCGCGGTCGCGGCGTACGCAGACGTCGTGCACTCCGTCGACCGCGCCAAGCTGCTGCCCGGACTCTCGCGCGGCGCCGGAGCGCGGGGACGGGTCCTGGACGTCCTGGTCCAGGTCAGCCTCGACCCCGACGACGCGGCCGCCCGTGGACGCAGCGGCGTGCCGCCGGAGCGGGCCGCCGAGCTCGCCGCGCGGGTCGCCGGCACCGAGGGCCTGCGCCTGCGCGGGGTCATGGGCGTGGCGCCGCTGGGCCGCGACCCCCTGGCGGGGTTCGAGATCCTGGCCGGCGTCGCCGCGGAGGTGCGCGCGCTGGAGCCGGGAGCGACCTGGGTCTCCGCGGGCATGAGCGGGGACCTGGAGGCGGCCGTCCGGAGCGGCACGACACTCGTGCGTGTCGGCTCCGCGGTCCTCGGAAACCGACCTGCCCGCCGGTAGTGTCAGGCGGGTCCGGAGCCCTTCGCGGGAGGGCTGGAGAGTGGCGGAAAGCGAGAGTTCATGAGCGGCGCGATGCGCAAGATGGGTGTCTATCTGGGCCTGCTCGAGGACACCGAACGCTACGAGGAGTACGACGACGAGCCGGGCGCGGACCCGCGAC
>JBIOYO010000444.1:0-2893 GCA_044870175.1 Nocardioidaceae bacterium
GCCGCGCTGCTGATCGACCAGAACGGCGGACCGGAGTCCGGTGCGGCGACCTCGCAGACGACGGTCGTCTACAACGGTGTCACCTACACGGCCAGCCAGCTGGTCGGCCTGCTCTCCGACTACAACGAGGGGAGCTCGCCAGGCGGCCCCGGGCACTGCGGTGACTGAGGTGCGCTCCTGCTGAGCGGGGAGCCGTCCTCAGGGACGTCCGGCCGGGCCGGTGGAGCCACGCTCCGCCGGCTCCGGCCGCGTCCAGGACGGTTCTCAGCCCTCCAGCAGTGCCTTGAGCCGGGCCAGGTCCTTCGTGGTAGCCCGGCGCATCGCCCGCTCCAGCACCGGCCCGGCGACCTTGGCGAACCCGCTCGGCGTCCCACGGTTGCGCAGCGTCATGCGGGTGTCGCCGCCGGCCGGCTCCCAGGTGTACGTCGTCTCCATCGGGAACGGCCCGTCGGCGGTCCGCATCACGAGCCGCCGCTCGGGGACCAGCTCGACCACCTCGTAGGTGTAGGCCAGCCGACGGCCGAGGAACCGGGCCACGAAGTCCATCCGCGACCCGACCACCACCGGCGGCGGGGTCCGCCAGACCACCGACGCGATGTTGGCGTACCACTCCGGCGCGTTCCCCGGGTCGCCGGCGTACGCCGCCACCACCTCCGGTGGCCGCTCGATGGTCGTCTCGACCTGCACGTCGACCGTCATCCCCGCATCATCCCGCCGGTTGCCGGCCCTCCACAGCGGATCGACTACAAGCCGCTGCGCACCGAGGATGCTGATGGCGTGTGGGTCTCCGCGGCGGCGAACGTGGTCCGCCGGACCCGGGCCGAGCCCCCGGCTGGTTGAGCCCGCCTGCGCGGCCTGCCGCGGTTCCCTCGTCGAAACCACCGGAGCTGAGGCTGGGACACTGCCACCGTTGCGGGTGGTTTCGACACGCCTCACCTCGTTCGGCGGTGGTTCCTGAGCCTGTCGAAGGGCTCAACCAGCGTGTGGCCACCCCTGGAGCTAGACCACCGCCGCCGTGACGAGCTGTCGGGCGGTCACCTTCGCGGCGGCCACGGTCTTCGGGTCGGCGGCCAAGGCTCCGTCGGCGAGGCCGCCGTCGAGAAGCAGGATCAGCGACCGGGCGAGCGCGTCGGGGTGGGTGGTGCCGGTCCGCGCCGCCAGGTCGCGCACCCAGGCCAGCACCGCCTGCTTGTGGGCGACCGTGCGGTCGTGGACCGGGGTGCCCGGCGTCGCCTCGGCGGCCGCGTTGATGAACGCGCAGCCGCGGTAGCCCTCGCGGCGGCACGCGGTGGCGAGGGCGTCGAACAGCCCGACCAGCTGGTCCGCCGGCACCGGACCGGCGGCCTCGGCGGCCGCTCGGAGCTGGCCGGTCCAGATCGCGTCCACCTTGTCGAGGTAGGCGAGCACGAGGTCGTCCTTGGAGCGGAAGTGCTTGTAGAAGGTCGCCTTGGCGACCCCGGACTCGCCGATGATCAAGTCGACGCCGACGGCCCTGATCCCCCGGGCGTAGAAGAGCCGGAACGCGGTGTCGAGGATGCGGTCGTACGCCGATGTGGGGGGCACCCCTTGATCATAGACAGACCTGTCTGTTAGCGTGAAGTCCTAGACAGACCTGTCTGCCCCCTTCTACCTCTCGGAAGGCCCCACATGAACATCGCAGTCCTCGGCACCGGCATGGTGGGCCAGGCCGTTGCCGGCCGGCTCCACGAGCTCGGCCACAGCGTCGTGGTCGGCACGCGCGACCCCGAGTCCACCCTCGCCCGCATCGAGCCGGACGGCATGGGCAACCCGCCGTTCTCCGCGTGGCACGCCGCCCACCCGGGTGTGGCTCTTGCCAGCTTCGCCGACGCCGCGGCCGGCGCGGAGCTGGTCGTCCTCGCGACCTCCGGGTCAGCAGCTCGTGAGGTCCTCGGCCTCGCCGGCGCGGACAACCTGGCCGGCAAGGTGCTGGTCGACATCTCCAACCCGCTCGACTTCTCCCACGGCTTCCCGCCCACCTTGTTCGTCAAGGACACCGACTCCCTCGGCGAGCAGATCCAGCACGCCTTCCCCGACGCCAAGGTGGTGAAGACGCTGAACACCCTCACCGCGCCGCTCATGGTCGGCCCCACGTCGCTCGCGGAGTCCTCGACGGTCTTCGTCTCCGGCGACGACGCGCAGGCCAAGGCCACCGTGGTGACGCTGCTGCAGAGCTTCGGCCACGACGACGTCATCGACCTCGGCCCTCTCGAGACCGCCCGAGGCACCGAGATGTGGCTGCCGCTCTGGCTTCGGCTGATGGGCGCGCTGGGCACCGGGACCTTCAACATCAAGGTCGTGCGCTGACCATGAGCGACCCTGGCCTCATGCGTGGCTGCACGGTGCTGGTGACCGGCGGCACGGGCGGGATCGGGCTGGCGACGGCGGCCGGCCTGGCCGGGCTCGGGGCCCGGGTGGGCATCGTGGGTCGGTCCGCCACCCGTGGCGCGGCGGCCGCCGACGACGTGCGCCACCGGGTCCCGTCCGCGCACGTCGACGTGTTCGAGGCCGACCTGTCCGCCCAGGCGGAGGTCCGCAGTCTCGCCGCCCAGGTGCGGGCGACCTACCCGCGCCTCGACGTCCTGGTGAACAACGTCGGCGGCTACTGGGCGCACCGGCACGTCACCGCCGACGGCCTCGAGCACACCTTCGCGCTCAACCACCTGGCACCGTTCCTGCTCAGCCACGAGCTGCGGACCCTGTTGGTGGCCAGCGCGCCGGCCAGGGTCGTGACGGTGTCGTCCGGCGCGCAGGCGATGGGGCGGATCGACCTCGACGACCTGCAGGGTGAGCGGTCCTACCACGGTCAGCGGGCCTACAACCAGTCCAAGCTCGCCAACGTGCTGTTCACCTACGAGCTGGCCCGACGGCTGCA
>JBIOYO010000445.1:0-3875 GCA_044870175.1 Nocardioidaceae bacterium
ACCACATGACGCAGGGTCAGGGGCCGCACTTCGGCGACATCAGGACGACGCTCGAGCAGGAGTGGACGACGCTCGCGGCGGGCACCGCGCCTGGTTCGGCACGGGCGGCCGACGACCCGGACCTCTCTCCGACCAGCATCGACGTCGAACGGGTGGTTCGCCACATCCGCGATCGGGTCCCGAGACCGGAGAAGGCGGAGTACACGGCCGCGCTCTGGCGGCGGGCGATGACCCAGGGCGACACCTGGTGGGCCGCCATCAAGAACGACGGGGACCCGGTCCCGGCCCTTGCGGACGGTGACCAGCTTCGAGACGTCTTCAACGCCGCCTGGCATGCCCGGCTGCAGGCCATGCACCACGCGGCACCAGAGGACATGGCCCCGGCCCTGGTCCGGCTGGCAACCGTCGCCGCCGCGGCTGCGAGAGACGTCGTCAGCTCCCGGGTGAGGCCGGCGAGCCCCGGGGGCGTCGGAGGCAGGTCCGAGCGTCCCGGACGGGTCGACTGAGGAGGCGGCATGGACAAGCGACCGGTTCGGTCGATCGACCCTTGGGGCGTCCTCTCGCAGTCGCCGCAGGGAACATCCGCGGAGATACGGAGGGCGCTCGGGTCGGGGGACGCGCTGCGGGCTGCGCGACGCGCGCGACAGGCCCTGGCCGCGGGAGGCTCCGTCGGCGCCCAGCTGGTCCTGGAGGTCACCGACGCGCTCGGTCGACGGGGGGCTGTCGGCGAGGCCGTGGAGCTGCTCATCGCTGCGCTGACCGCTCGTCCCGGACGGCGAGAGCTGGAGGTCGCCCTCGAGGAGATGCTCGAGCAGGCGCGATCGGGCGAGGAGGCCTTGGCGGTTCACCTCCGCGCGGCCGAGTTCTACGCCGGCCAGTCCGAGCTCCCGATGTCCGAGCGGCACTACCTGCGGTGCCTGGAGGCCTCGCCGCACTCGGCCGAGGCCCTCGTCGGGCTCGTTCAGGTCCTTCTGAGCGAGGGCAAGCCGGACGAGGCGGAGGCCGCCCTGGACAGGTGGCCACCCGAGGACCTCGGGACACCGCAGAGCTACGCCCTGCGAGCAGCGGTCCTGAGCGAGTCCCGTGGTCCTGGCGAAGCGCTCGACGTGGTCGAGGGCGGGCTCCGCCAGTTCCGCGACGACTCGTCGCTGCTCAGCCTGCGGGCACAGCTGCTCATGCGGGGAAACCACCCGGACCAGGCCGAGAGCGCCGTACGGCAAGCCCTGGAGCTCCATCCCGGCGACGTCGGCATGCGCCTGGTCCTGGTGCAGCTGTTGTTGGACCGCGGGCAGCTCGATGAGGCCGGCGCCCTCCTCGACTCGTTGGTCCACGATGTCCCAGAGGACGCGCAGGTCCGCTACAACCAGGTCCGGCTCCTGCTCCTGTCGGACCAACCGGTCGTCGGCGCCGAGGTGCTGGCCCGCGCCCTCGAGGACGGGCCCGACGACGCCGCGCTGCGAGGACTCGTCCCATCGGCCGTCGAGACCTGCATGGCGCGGGCCTGGGACCGGTACACGGCCGACGACCTGGCGGGAGCGCGGGCCGCGTCCGAGGCGGCGCTGCGACTCGACGCGGAGAACGTCGGGGGCAACGCGCTGCTCGGGGAGCTCGACCGCAGGGACGGCAGCCTGGAAGCCGCCTATCGCCGGCTGACGCGTGCAGAGCAGGGAGACCCACAGTCGGGGTGGGTCAGCGGCACCCTGGGGCAGGTGCTCGTCGGGCTCGGTCGGCCCGAGGAGGGGCTCAAGCGGTTGCGCCGCGCCATCGAGCTGGACCCTCACCTGGACTGGGCGGCGGTGGAGCTGGCTGACTCGACCCGGCTGAGGGGGAACGCGCGCGAGGCGCTGGCCTGGGCGCTCAGAGGGACGTCGCTCGGCCCGGAGAACGCGTGGGCCTGGGCCGTTCTCGGGGCGACGTACGTGCAGCTGGAACTCTGGGAGGAGGCACGGTCAGCGCTCGACCGGGCACTCGGGCTCGAGCCGGCGTACCCCTGGGCACTCGGCCTCAAGGCGAGTCTCCTGACCAGCATCGACGAGCTCGACGAGGCATCGAGCACGGTCGACAGGGCGATCGCGTCAGGCCCGCCGACCGCCTGGATGCTGAGCCTCAAGGTCTGGGCGCTCGCCTACACGAGCGCCGATCCCGCCGAGATCGAGCAGGTGGCTCGCCGCGGGCTCCAGGCCGACCCGGCCGATCTCGGACTGGTCATCGGCCTGGGCGAGGCGTTGTTGCAGCAGGGCCGCACCGAGGAGGCGCAGGCTCAGTTCCGTGACGGGGCGTCCCAGGCAACCCGGGCAGAGGAGGCGGCAGATGCCGCAGCGATGGCAGACGTCGCGTGGTGCCGGATGCGGCTGGGCGACTACCACGCCGCGCTGGACGGGCTCAGCAAGGCGCTGGCCCTAGGAGCCTCGGCGGTCCGGACCCGCTTCGACATCGCCCTGACCCTGCTGTGCATGGGGCGACCCGCGGCTGCAGTCGACGAGTACGAGACGAACGTGTCTCTCGCCGTGGCCGAGCGCCATCCCGGTCGGCGCCGCAGCTACCTCCGGGTGGCGGCCCTCGACCTGACCTCTCTCCTGGAGACAGGACAGCTGCATGAGACAGAGCACGTCGCGCTCGTCAGGAGAATGCTGTCGAACGCCCTAGAGAAGGCAGCAGCCACGTGACCACACTCACCCCAGCTCGGTACCTCTGCCGCGAGCACGACGAGGACCTCACCGACGCCGTCCGGGAGCGGGTCGACAACGATCCCGGTGTCGTCTCCAACCTCGGCCATCGTCCCGGAGACCAGGGCGTGACGACCGTCGGCTCCTTCACGGTCGACGTCTCCTGTGCCGCCGGGGACTCACCGCACCAGCTTCGCTTCATGGGAACCTTCGAACGGTGACCACCGCCTACGGGCAGCCCGTACCCGAGGACGACGAGTGGGCGCTCGCCAAACGAGAGCTCTACCCTGCCGCGTCCCTGGCCCGGATCGGGGCCACCGCGAAGTTCACCGTCGGCACGGTCAGCGTCGTCGGCACCGGGTTCTCCGCGCTGGGGCTGGTCGCGGCCTCGGAGCTCCACCACGGCGCCGCCGCCACCCTTGCGTATGCGTCGGCGGCGGTGGCATTCGCATCGGTCGTGTGCGCGCTGTCGTACCTCGGCCTGCGTCTCAGCCGCGTGAACTCCCAGAACCTCGACGAGGTGAGGCGTTGGTACGACGCCCAGTTCCGTCGTGCCTGGCTGGTGCTGCTGTCATCGTGGCTGCTGGTCGTCGCCGTGCTGCTCGCCGGAGCCGCCGCGGCCGTGGCCGTGCTCCGTCCACCCGCCTCGGAGCCGGTCCTCTCGGTGACGCGCACCTACGGTTCAGGGGCCACGATCAGCGCCAAGGTGACGGTTCCCGACCTCGCGCCGGGTGACGTCATGACGATGACGGTGACCGGCCCCGGAGGCGCCGTGGTGCTGCGGGGCACGACCTCGCCGGACGTCGAGGGGACCGCCGAGCTCGAGTCGAGCGCCGCCATCGGGCGGGGCGGGGCGTATCGCGTGGTCGTCGTGGTCAACGGTGCCGTGGAGGCGGCACAGGACGTGAGGTGAGGGCCGTCACGATGCCCGGTCGTCGACGCGGATGCGGGCGACCTCGGTGAGCCGGGGATGGTCGTGGTCGCCGTCGTCGACGACGCCGGACTCCCAGACCACGTCGTACCCGTCGGGGTCGACCTGGAGGGTGGCCAGGTTGTTGTCGTAGTGAGGGCGCGCCAGGAGAGACCAGCGGACCGGTGGGCGGGGGACCTTGGCGGACCGGGCGGCGACCGCGCCGACGGGCGCGGCGAGCCCGTACGCCGCGAGCGCCGTGGCGTAGCGAAGCTTCACCGGAAGCGGGTTGCGGATCG
>JBIOYO010000446.1:0-3109 GCA_044870175.1 Nocardioidaceae bacterium
GACCGGGAGGCGTTGGTCGAGGTGGCCACCGGCCGGCGGTGGACCTACGCCGAGCTCGACGCCGACGTGGACCGCCTGGCCCGCGGGCTCGTGGCCGCGGAGGTGAAGCAGGGCGACCGGGTGGGGATCTGGGCCCCGAACTGCGCGGAGTGGACCCTGGTGCAGTACGCCGCCGCGCGGATCGGCGCGATCCTGGTCAACATCAACCCGGCCTACCGGACCCACGAGCTGGCCTTCGTGCTCCACCAGTCCGGGGTGAGCCTGCTGGTCTCGGCCACCGAGCACAAGGGCAGCGACTACCGGGGAATGGTCGACCACGTGCTGGCCGACGCGGGCAGCTCGGTGGCCCGGGTGGTCTACCTCGGCACGGACGACTGGGACGGGCTGCTCGCGGCAGGGGACGCCGTCCCGGCCGACCGGCTCGCCGCCCGCGCGGAGGCCCTCCGTCCCGACGACGCGATCAACATCCAGTACACGTCCGGCACCACCGGGTTCCCCAAGGGCGCGACCCTGTCGCACCGCAACATCGTCAACAACGGCTTCTTCGTGACCGAGCTGCTCGGCTTCACCCCTTCGGATCGGCTGGCCATCCCCGTGCCCTTCTACCACTGCTTCGGCATGGTGATGGGCAACCTCGGCTGCACCACCCACGGCGCGACCATGGTGATCCCGGCACCCGGCTTCGACCCGGTCGCGACGCTGCAGGCGGTCCAGGACGAGCGGTGCACGGGTGTCTACGGCGTGCCGACGATGTTCATCGCGATGCAGAACGCCCCTGGCTTCGCCGGCTACGACCTCTCCTCGCTGCGCACCGGTGTCATGGCCGGGTCGCCGTGCCCGGTCGAGGTGATGAAGCGGTGCATCGACGACATGCACATGACCGAGGTGGCCATCTGCTACGGGATGACCGAGACCTCGCCGGTGTCGACGCAGACCCGCGCGGACGACGACCTGGAGCGACGTACGTCGACGATCGGCCGGGTCCACCCCCACGTCGAGATCAAGGTCGTCGACCCGGCCTCCGGCGAGGTCCTGGAGCGGGGCCGGCCCGGTGAGCTGTGCACGCGGGGCTACTCGGTGATGCTCGGCTACTGGGACGAGCCCGAGCTCACCGCCCAGGCGATCGACGGCGAGGGCTGGATGCGCACCGGCGACCTGGTCACCATGCGGCCCGACGGCTACTGCGAGGTGGTCGGCCGGATCAAGGACATGGTCATCCGCGGCGGGGAGAACATCTACCCGCGCGAGATCGAGGAGTTCCTCTACACCCATCCCGACGTCGAGGACGTCCAGGTGGTCGGCGTACCCGACGAGAAGTACGGCGAGGAGCTGTGCGCCTGGGTGCGGATGCACGAGGACCGCGACCCGCTCGACGCGGCCGCCGTCCGCGAGTTCTGCGCCGGGCGGCTGGCCCACTTCAAGATCCCCCGGTACGTCATCGTGGTCGAGGAGTTCCCGATGACGATCACCGGCAAGATCCGCAAGGTGGAGATGCGCGAGGAGTCCGCCCGCCGGCTCGGGCTCGTGTGACCAGACCGGCAACCGGGCGCCCGTACCCTGGACCGGGTGACCCCAGCACCGCTCGTCGTGGGCTTCGACCTGGACATGACGCTGATCGACACCCGTCCCGGGTTCGGCGCGTGCCTGGTCGCGCTCTCGGAGGAGTCCGGGGTCTGGTTCGACGTGGACGCGGTGACCTCGCGGCTGGGCCCGCCGCTGGAGACGATGCTGGCCGAGTACGTCGACGACCCGGAGCTGGTCCTGGAGCTCGCCGACCGGTTCCGCGCGCTCTACCCCGACCACGCGGTGGCGCCCACCCTGGCCTTCCCCGGGGCTCTCGAGGCGCTGGCGGCGGTCCGGGCCCACGGCGGTGAGACCCTCGTCGTCACGGGGAAGTACCGCCCCAACGCCGCGCTGCACGTCGCCGCGCTCGGCCTCGACGTGGACCATCTCGTCGGCTGGCTGTGGGGCGCCGGCAAGGCGGACGCGCTGGTCGAGCACGGCGCGAGCATCTTCGTCGGCGACCACTTCTACGACGTCGAGGGCGCGCTGGCCGCGGGCGCGCTCAGTGTGAGCGTCCCGTCCGGTGGCTGCTCGGCGGACGAGCTCCGTCGCGCCGGCACCCACGTCGTGCTGCCGGACCTGGCCGCGTTCCCAGTGTGGCTGGATGCGCACCTGCGTGGTCTGGGCAGGGCTGCCGGCTGACCCGCGAGTGGGCAGCGCCTACCATTGGGGCGCCATCCGTCGAGCCCGCTCGGGCTCCAACCAGGCAAAGGACATCGCGGTGCCAACGGGCAAGGTCAAGTGGTACGACGCCGAGAAGGGCTTCGGCTTCCTGTCCAAGGACGAGGGAGGCGACGTCTACGTGCGCTCCTCCGCACTGCCCGGGGGCACGTCGCTCAAGGCCGGCGCCCGGGTCGAGTTCGGCGTCGCCCAGGGCCGCAAGGGCGAGCAGGCGCTGCAGGTTCGGGTCCTCGACGCGCCGCCGTCGGTGTCCAAGGCGCTGCGCAAGAAGCCCAGCGAGATGGTGAACATCGTCGAGGACCTCTACCGGCTGCTCGAGGACATCGAGGCCGGCTACCGCGCCGGCCGCCACCCCGACGCCAAGCAGGCCCGGCCCACCGCCAAGCTGCTCCGCGCTCTGGCCGACGAGCTGGAGCTGTAGCCGCCCGGGGGCTGTTTCCCATGGGATCCAGCCGTCTTGCCGCCTCCCACGGCGTACGCCTCGTGGGAAGCGGCAGACCGTCGTGGTGAGTTCGCCCGTCCCGAGGGAAGCCGGCCGCGCCGCGATCAGGCCGGGTGACCGCGGGCAACCTGGCGCTGCTGGAGCAGCTGGGCCGACTACGCCGGCCCCGCGGCGGGCGCACCACGCATGCCGGACAGCACCCACGCGCAGCAGCCGAGCAGGAGCACCGCGGCGACGCCGAGCCCGAGCCGCGGCACCAGCGGCAGGGCGATGCCGATGAAGCCACCGACGACCCACGAGAGCTGCAGCAGCGTCTCGGAGCGGGCGAAGGTGCTGGAGCGCCGCCGCTCGGGGACCTCCGCCTGGATCAGGGCGTCGAGCGACAGCTTGCCGAACTGCTGCGCGAGCCCCGCGCTCAGCCCG
>JBIOYO010000447.1:0-7058 GCA_044870175.1 Nocardioidaceae bacterium
ACCGACCCCGGCCACGCCGACCTGGGCCGGCACCTCGACAGCGAGGGCAACGAGGCGGCGTACTTCCACGTCACCGAGCCGCACCGGCGGCTGACGGTCAGCACGGTCAGCGTGGTGGAGCGGACCCTCCGCCCGTGGCACACGGCCGCGGACCTGGTGCCGTGGGACGACGCCCGGCCCGGCGGCCGGCCGGACCTGCCGGACTCGCCGCTCGCGGCGGAGTACGCCGAGGCGTCGCCACTGGTCGACCTCGGCGACACGGTCCGTGACTACGCCGCCCCGTCGTTCCCGCCCGGCCGGCCCCTCGTCGAGGCCGTGCGCGACCTCGCGCACCGCGTCCACAAGGACTGCGAGTACCAGCCCGGCAGCACCACGGTCAGCACCCGCGTCGCCGACGTCCTGCGCTCGCGCCGCGGCGTCTGCCAGGACTTCGCGCACCTGGCCATCGCCGGCCTGCGCGCGCACGGACTCGCCGCCCGCTACGTGAGCGGGTACCTCGCCACCGACCCGCCGCCGGGCCGGCCACGCCTGGTCGGCACCGACGCCACCCATGCCTGGGTCGCGTGCTGGCTGCCCGGGCACGGCTGGCTGGCCGTCGACCCCACCAACGACTGCGACGCCGGCGACCGGCACCTTACGGTCGCCTGGGGAAGGGACTACGCCGACGTCCCGCCGGTCAAGGGCGTGATCTTCACCGAGGCGAGGGAGTCCACGATGCAGGTGTCGGTGGACGTGGTCCGGCTGTGAGGTTTGGACCTCGGTGCCAGTCGCAGAACTTCCAGACGCCGATCACTCCGAGGACACCGATGGCTGCCGTCCCCCACAGTTCCCCCAGAGCCACCCTCAGGACGATGTCGGTGACGACCCACGCGACCAGCAAGACCCACGAGCCCGCAGTCGGGCCAGGATCCTCGGCCAGCGAGCAGCCCGCCTCAGGTACCCGTACCTCCAGCGCAGTGCCGGTCACGAAGGCGGCGCCGGTCACGAAGGTGGCCCTTGGAGGAAGCGCTCGCAGACCACTGTGACGGCAATGACAACCACGGCGACGGCCACGAGGTAGAGGCCAGGATGAGGGAAGTCATCAGTCGTCAACATCACGGCAACCGCAGCCACGAAGATCATGGCGACTCCGATACGGTTGCCGGCCACCTTCTTGATATGCATAAGTATCCCCCTAAGGATGGTGGCTGGCATCATCAGGCTGCTCGCAGTCGCCGAGAAGGCGACACCCCTCGCATTCGACAATTCGCATACAAGCCCGTGATCGCGCTTCGTGCATCGACTGTTGCACCCGGGCCTGATGCCCGTCAATGCCCGAGGTACCGCCCTGTGGAAGGCGGGCGATGCAGGCGATTCACGACGCGGAAGCCCGCAGACTACCGTGCTTCTCGCACTGGCGCGGGTGTCCACGATGCAGGTCGCGATGTCCTCGAACTCACGGTCCCTTGCCAGTGTCGCGGTCACCGGCAAGGATGCTCGCAGGTGCCGCTCGGTGCACCGAGGCGAGCCGGTAAGGGGTCAGGCCAGACGGAATGCGCCGGATTCTCAGGTCTCTCCGCGCGCTCTTGGTTGCCGTGAGTGCCGCAGCTGCCACGGCGCTTCCCGGTCCGCCCCCCGTGGACGTGACCACGGTCGCCAGCTCCGAGGCGAACTGGTCGGGGGGGCCGCTCAGCGTGCCGAGCGACCCAGGGGTCCCTCCGGACCAGTACCCGCTGAGCCGACTCAGCGTCGCCACCCACAACGCCACCCCGGCCCCTGTCGACCACCTGGTCATCACCGACCCCGCACGGGGGTCGACGACCGACCGGCGGCACGACCCGTTCCAGGCGTTCGTCCTCAACGGACTCGTGGCCATCGACGAGCCGGCCGGCACCCAGAGCACCGAGGTCACCCTGTTCTGCCCCGACGGGAGCACCCCCACCTACACCCGGGCCGAGGCGCTCGCGCTCGCGCCGGCGGCCATGCCGTGCGACGTCACCGGACTCGAGGTGGCCTTCGACGGCCGGATCGCCTCGAACGCCGCCGGCGTCGTCACGGCGGACCTCCGGCTCCGTCCGGCGTGGCGCGGCACCAGCGAGCCGGTCACCCCCGCCGACTCGCCGGTCCTCAACACCGCCGAGGGGGTGGTCGCCGACATCGACGACGTCAGCGCCTGCCCGCCGCCAGGGGACGTCCGCGTCGCCTGCGACCGGGCCACGGTGAACATCGCGCTCGAGGAGCCCAGCTTCTCGGTGACGGCGGGCAAGACGGTCGTTCCGGCACGGCAGGTCGAGGGTGACTTCGCCCCGGTCACGGTCACGCTGTCCGGCCGCAACGGCGGCTCGGCGCGAGCCGTCTCCGAGGTCGTCACCGACGACGACCCGACGTTCTGGAACGCCGTGGACTTCGCCGGGATGGACCCGTCGTGGACGCTGCCAGCGCCCATCGGGGCGGTCCAGGCCTGCTACCTCGACGGCGGCGACTTCACCGTGGCCACCGTCGAGGTCGACTCGGTCGGCGGCACCTGGACCTGCCAGCCGTCCTCGGAGAGGTCGGTGGCGGACGCCGTCGCCTTCCTCGCCTCGGCGCCGCCCACCCTGCATGGCCTCCGGTTCACCTTCGCCCAGGCCGACGAGCTGGGCTGGAGCAACCCCAGCGACCCGCTGGTCCAGGTCCCGTTCCGCGTCGTCCGCCGCGAGGAGCTGCGCACCGGCGGGCCGGTGCCCACCACCCGCTCCGACCAGGTCGCTGCCCCGGCCGAGGTCGAGGCCGGGGCCTTCGAGGACACCGTCGAGGTGGACGCGCGGTCGGTCCAGGTCGGCATCACCCTGGTGCTGACCGCCCACGACGACGCGACCGACGAGTACCGGCACGTGAACCTCAGGAAGGCTCGGCTCTCGGCCCCACCGTAGGCTCGACGAATGCGCTCCTTCGCCTGCGACGTCTGCGGCCAGAGGCTGTACTTCGAGAACTCAGTCTGCGTCAGCTGCGGGTCGGCCGTCGGCTACTCCCGGGTCGAGCGGGACTTCAAGGTGCTCGCCGACCGGTTCACCCCGTGCGTCAACCTCAACCTCAGCGGCTGCAACTGGATCCCCGACGTGGCCGGCGGCCAGTGCTTCGCCTGCTCGCTCACCCGCACTCGCCCGGGCGACCACGACCTGGAGGGACTGCCGCAGTTCTACGAGGCGGAGCAGGCCAAGCGACGGCTGGTCTACGAGCTCGACATCATCGGCCTGCCGATCCAGCCGCGCGACGAGGCGGCCGGGACCGGCGTCACCTTCGACCTGCTCTCCAGCGCCGGCGTGTCGGTGACCACAGGCCACGCCGACGGCGTGATCACCCTGGACCTCGCCGAGGGTGACACCGTCCACAGGGAGAGGCTGCGGGTCGAGCTGGGCGAGGCCTACCGCACGCTGCTCGGCCACTTCCGCCACGAGATCGGGCACTACTACTGGAGCACGCTGGTCGACCGGACGGACTGGCTCTCGACCTCCCGCGAGGTGTTCGGCGACGAGACCCAGTCCTACGCCGACGCCATCGACCGGCACTACTCCCAAGGCCCGCCCGCGCACTGGGAGGACCGCTACGTCTCGGCGTACGCGACCATGCACCCCTGGGAGGACTTCGCAGAGACCTTCGCCCACGTCCTGCACATCCGCGACGGCCTGGAGACCGCGC
This sequence comes from Nocardioidaceae bacterium, assembly GCA_044870175.1. Classification (GTDB taxonomy): domain Bacteria; phylum Actinomycetota; class Actinomycetes; order Propionibacteriales; family Nocardioidaceae; genus JBIOUF01. The sequence goes on from JBIOYO010000447.1 coordinate 3,658, forward strand.
ACGCCTTCGGCCTGGCCGTGGACCCCAACCTCTCGGTCCGCCGCTTCTCCGACGTGGTCGTCGGCACCTGGCTGCCGCTCAGCAACGCGCTCAACCAGATGAACCGCTCGCTCGGCTACGACGACCTGTACCCCTTCGTCCTGACGCCCGCGGTCATCGACAAGCTGGAACGAGTCAACGACCTGGTCGTGTCCCGGTCCAGCCGCGCGTCCCGCGTCGTCGCCTGACGGCCGCATCAGTGCTTCCCGTGCTCCCCACAGTGCTCCGCACCGTGGCGGCCACCCGCTACGTCGTGCCGCTGCGGGAGGGCGGCTCCCTCCCCGGGCTCGTGGAGGCCGACGACCTCGGCATCTACGTCTGCAAGCTCATGGGCGCCGGCCAGGGGCCCCGGGTGCTGGTCGCCGAGGTCGTCGTCGGCGAGCTGGCCCGCCGCCTCGGCATCCGCACGCCCGACCTGGTCGTCGTACGCCTGGACGCCGCCATCGCCCGCTACGAGGCCGACGAGGAGGTCCAGGACCTGCTCACCGCCAGCCTGGGCCTCAACCTCGGCGTGGACTTCCTGCCGGGCTCCTTCGGCTTCGACGCCGCCTGCCGCCCCGACCCCGACGCCGCGGCCCGGGTGCTCTGGCTGGACGCCTTCACCGCCAACGTCGACCGCTCGTGGCGCAACCCGAACCTGCTGGTGTGGGGCGGGCAGCTGTACGCCATCGACCACGGGGCGGCGCTGTACTTCCACCACGGCTGGACCACCGCCCCGGGGGCGGCGGACCGGTTCGCCGCGCAGCCCTACGACGCCTCCGACCACGTGCTGCTCGGCTACCGCGACCGGCTGCCCGCGGTCGACGCCGAGCTCGCACCGCGGGTGACCCGCGAGCTTCTCGGTGAGATCGTCGCGATGGTCCCCGACGCCTGGCTCCCCGGCCCCGTGGACGTGACCGCGCAGCGCGAGGCCTACGTCGAGCACCTGCTGACCCGGGTCGCGGGCGACCGCGCCTGGCTGCCGACACGGGCGGCGGCATGACCCCCCCGACCGGCTTCCAGTACGTCGCGCTGCGGTGCGTGCCGCGGGTGGACCGGGAGGAGTTCGTCAACGTCGGCGTCGTGCTCTACTGCCAGGCCCAAGGCTTCCTGGCCGCCGCCCACCATCTCGACGCGTCCCGGCTGACCGCGCTCTTCGACGTGGACCCCGCCGCGGTCGAGTCCGCGCTGGCCGCGGTCGACGCGGTCTGCCGGGGAGAGGAGACGGCCGGTCCGGCCGGGCGGGGGCCGCTGGGCACCCGGTTCGGGTTCCTCGCCGCGCCGCGCAGCACCGTCGTCCAACCCGGCCCCGTGCACGGTGGCCTCACCACCGACCCGGCAGCCGAGCTGGCCCACCTGCTGGACGCGCTGGTCCGCCGGTGACCCCCTGCGGAGGTTGATCCCTGTGAGGTCAGTCCCCGCCGCCGGAGCCGAACATGATCTCGTCCCAGCTGGGCACGGCCGCACGGCCCTTGGCGCGCCGGGTCGGCCGCCGCGGCCGCCCGACCGGCTCGGCAGCCTCGCTGGGCTCGGTGGGCTCGGTGCGCTCGCTGGGCTCGGTCGGCTCCGCGGCGTCGACCGGCTCCGCGGCCTCGGGGGGCTCGGCGGGACCTGACTCCTCCCGCGCCGGCGCCGGCAGCGTCCGGACCACCGCGACGTCCTCGGTGAGCGACCCGGCCGCCACCCCGGTGACCAGCTCGATCGCGTCCTCACCCAGCGGCAGCTGCCCGGGGTCGTCGGAGGTCACACCGAGGGCCGTGTCGCGCTGGCCGGCGGGCTGCTCGGCGGGCTGCTCGGCCGGCGCTGGCCGCGACCGCGCGCCGGGACGCCCCTCGCCGACCAGCCACCTGCTCTCCTCGTCGCCGGGGACCACGTAGCGGCCGGCGGCGTCGTACACGAACTCCGCCCGGCGAGGCGCCTCCGCGACCCGGTAGCCGGCGACCAGCGTCCACCGGCCGTCGTCGCGCCGCCAGGCGTCCCACTCCACGCCGCCCGCGTCGACGCCACCGTCGTGCAGCCGTTCGGACACGGCGTCGGCGAGCAGCCCGGGGGCACCGTCGCCCGTGCGGCGGCGCACCGTCGCCCGCTGCGCCCGCTCGGCCACGTGCGCCCGCTCGGCGAGCACCGGCGCCGCGAAGGCGCTGATCCTCTCGACGGTCGTGCCCGCGGCCGCGGCGACTGCCTCCGGGGACTGGCCGGCCCGGATCCGCGACTGGATGTCACGGGGACGCAGGGCGCTGTGCATCGAGACCTCCAGCTGGGCCAGGCGGGTGTCGTCGCCGCGGAGCGCCGCCCGGAAGCGGTGGTCGACGACGACGGTGAACTCGCCGCCGGTGTCGCTCCGCAGGACCAGGCGCGACCCGTCGCTGCTCAGTCCGACCGGGGTCAGGTCCGGCATGCCGCCCGCTCCTTCCCCACAGGCCTGCCCTGCGGTTGCGAGACGCTCGTCGTGGTCCGTGCGGGCCGACAGTACGTCAGCGGGCTCGTCGCCGGAGTCAGGCGTGCCGGTGAGTCGGCGAGCCGGTCGCCGAACCGTCGGCCGGCTGTTGCTGGTGGGGTGGATGTTTCGCGCGTGGCGGGTCAGCCGAGCACCCGGTCCAGGTAGGGGTTGCCGAACACGCGCTCCGGGTCGGCCCTGTCGCGCACCGCCAGGAAGTCGCCGAACCGCGGGTACGCCGGCGCCAGGTCGGCGGCCGTGCGGGTGTGCAGCTTGCCCCAGTGCGGGCGCCCGTCGTGGTCGCGCAGCACCCGCTCCACACCCTCGAAGTACGGCCTGTGGTCGACATCCCGGCCGACGTGAAAGGCGAGGTAGACCGACTCGCGCTGGTACGCCGGTGACAGCCAGGCGTCGTCGGCCGGCACGCAGCGCACCTCGACCGGCCAGGCCACTGGCCAGCCCTTCCGGTCCAGGAGCCGGCGCACCTCGGACAGCGCCGCCATCCCGGCTGCGCGCGGCACGGCGTACTCCATCTCGCGGAAGACCACGCGGCGGGGGGAGACGAACACCCGGTGCGAGGCGTCCCGGTAGCGCCGGGACGACAGCGCCCGGGAGGTGAGCCGGTTGACCCGCGGTGTGACGGAGGGGAACCGCGTGCAGGCCCGGTCGACCACGCCGAAGAGGGAGTTCGCCATCAGCTCGTCGTCGACGTAGGCGCGCAGCCTCGACAGCGGGCGGGGCGGCGCGTCCACTCGGTCGTCGAGCTTCGCCAGGCAGCGCTCGGTGTGCGGGAACCAGTAGATGTCGACGTGGTCGTGCCGGTCGACCAGCTCGTCGTACTCCGCCACCAGCTCCTGCCAGCGCATCGGGCGTTCGTCCGCCTCCAGGCAGAACGCGTCCTCGACCGCGAACGTCAGCCGGGTGAGCACCCCGACGGCGCCGAGGC
>JBIOYO010000448.1:0-2700 GCA_044870175.1 Nocardioidaceae bacterium
ACGATCGGCATCCGCACCTTGCCCTGGCTGCGGAAGTGCAGCTTGGCGACCTGGCTGACGATCTGGTCGTAGGCGGGGTAGACGAAGCCGTCGAACTGGATCTCACACACCGGCCGGTAGCCGCGGATCGCCAGCCCCACGGCGGTGCCGATGATGCCGGACTCCGCGAGCGGGGAGTCGATCACCCGGTCCTCGCCGAAGTCCTTCTGCAGCCCGTCGGTGATCCGGAAGACGCCGCCGAGCTTCCCGACGTCCTCCCCCATGACCAGGACCTTGGGGTCGTCCTCCATGGCTCGCCGCAGCCCCGCGTTGAGGGCCCGGGCCAGCGTCATCTTGGTCATCGCAGCGCTCCCTCGGGCTGGTCGGCGAACGAGGCGACGTACGCGGCGTACTCCTGCTTCTGCTCCGCGAGCTCGGGCGTCTGCTCGGCGTACACCTGGTCGAAGATGTCCAGCACGTGCGGGTCGGGCATGGACCGGCAGCTCTCCCGGAGGTGCTCGCCGAGCCGGTCGGCCTCCGCGTCCACCTCCTCGAAGAAGGCGGCGTCGGCCAGCCCGTTGCGGGTCAGGTGCACCCGGACCCGCTGGATCGGGTCCTTGAGCTTCCAGGTCTCCAGCTCCGAGCTGAGCCGGTAGCGGGTGGGGTCGTCGGTGGTGGTGTGGGCGCCCATGCGGTACGTGTACGCCTCGACGAACGTGGGGCCCTGACCGTCCCGGGCGCGCTGCAGAGCGGCCCTGGTCACGGCGTACGTCGCCAGGACGTCGTTGCCGTCGACCCGGACGCCGGGGAAGCCGAAGCCCAGCGCTCGCTGGTAGAGCGGGATTCGGGACTGCCGCTCGATCGGCTCGGAGATGGCCCACTGGTTGTTCTGGCAGAAGAACACCACCGGTGCGTTGTACGACGCGGCGAAGATGAACGACTCGTTGACGTCGCCCTGGCTGCTCGCGCCGTCACCGAAGTAGGCCACCACCGCGGCGTCGCGCGCCGGGTCGCCCGTGCCGACCACGCCGTCGCGCTGCATGCCCATGGCGTAGCCGACGGCGTGCAGCGTCTGCGCACCGATGACGATGGTGTAGAGCCCGAAGTTGTTGGCGCGCGGGTCCCACGAGCCCTGGTCGACGCCGCGGAACAGGCCCAGCAGCGACAGCGGGTCGACCCCGCGGACGAAGGCGACCCCGTGCTCCCGGTACGTCGGGAAGACGAAGTCCTGGTCCCGCAGGGCCCGGCCCGAGCCGACCTGCGCCGCCTCCTGGCCGAGCAGCTGCGCCCAGATGCCGAGCTCGCCGTGCCGCTGCAGCGCGGTCGCCTCGGTGTCGATCCGGCGGGTGAGCACCATGTCGCGGTAGAACCCGACGATGGCGTCGTCGCCGAGGTCGAAGGTGAAGTCCGGGTGCTCGACCCGCTCGCCCTCCGGGGTGAGCAGCTGCACCAGCTCCGGACCGCCGTCCGCGTGCGCAGGGCCGAAAACCTGCCCCACCGGTGGGCCGAACTCCGCCGATGCCTCGTCCCCGTGAGTGTCCACTGATCGAGCTCCTCTCGCCCTGCCCGGCGTGCGGGGTCCTCCGTCCGCCGGCCTCGTCGACCGCCCGACGCCGGCTGCGCAAGGGTGGAGCGCGGCCGGGCATCTCGGAACGGTGTGACCGGCACCACACGGCCGGCCACGACCTCCAACGTACCGAAGCGACGCGACGCGGGTCCACCTGACCGGATGTCGAGGCCCGTTGACCCGAAACCCCCACGACAGCTGTCGGTGCCTCCGCCTACGCTGGAAGGCGACAGCAGCAAAACTCCCGACGGTGATGACATGACCCAGCTCCGGACGCCCGCCCGCGGTGGCGCCTCGTCGACGCCGGCCCACGGCGTCCGGCACTCGCGGCACACCGCGCCGTTCGCTCTCGTTGCCGTGGCGCTGGGCATCGTGTACGTCGTCTGGGGCTCGACCTACCTCGGCATCCGCGTCGTCGTCGCCGACGCGCCGCCGCTGACCTCGATGGGCCTGCGCTTCCTCACCGCCGGCGTCCTGCTCGGCACGCTGCTCTCGCTGCGCGACGGTCTGCGTGTGCTCAGGGTCACCCGCCGCCAGCTCGCCGGCGCGGCCCTGCTGGGGCTGATGCTGCCGGTGCTGGGCAACGGGCTGGTGTCGGTCGGGGAGAACCTCGGCGCCGAGTCCGGGTTCACCGCCCTCCTCATCGCCGTGGCGCCGCTGATGGTGGTCGTGTTCCGCGTGGTGGAGCGCGACCGCCCGCACGGCCTCACCGTGGCGGGGGTGCTGCTCGGCTTCGCAGGCCTGGCCGCCCTGGTGCTCGCGGCCCAGGGCGCCGGGACAGTACCGCTCGGGCCCGCGCTGCTGGTGCTGTTCGCGGCATCCTGCTGGGCGCTGGGGTCCTACCTCACGCCCAAGCTGACCCTGCCGGCGAACCCGTTCGCCACCGCGGTGTTCGAGATGCTGGTGGGCGGCTCGGTCATGCTCGTCATTGGGCCGCTCGCGGGGGAGCGGTTCGACTTCGACTACCCGGCTCGCACCTGGGTCGCGCTGGCGTACCTGGTCGTCTTCGGCTCGGTGGTCGCCTTCTCGTCCTACGTGTGGCTGCTGGCCAACGCCCCGATCTCCCTGGTGGCGACGTACGCCTACGTCAACCCGGTGGTCGCGGTCTTCCTCGGCTGGCTGATCCTCGACGAGCAGCCCACGGCGGCCATGCT
>JBIOYO010000449.1:0-2259 GCA_044870175.1 Nocardioidaceae bacterium
GGATGGCCAGCGCGATCGCGATGCCGCCGATCACGAACGCGGCGATCCTGGCGACCCGGACCTCGTCCTTCTCCGACGCGGTGCCCTTCTTCACCACGTTCGCGTACAGGTCGTGGGCGACGCTGGAGGCGCTGGTCAGGGTGAGGCCGGCGACGACAGCGAGGATGGTGGCGAAGGCGACGGCGGAGATCAGCGCGAGCAGGACCGCGCCCCCCGTGGACCCGTCGCCACCGCCGACCGCCTCGGCCAGCAGCGGTGATGCCAGGTTGCCGCCCGAGGCCGCCACCTCGCTGCCCTCGCCGGTGTCCAGGAGCGCCGCGGCGCCGAAGCCCAGCGCCAGCGTCATCAGGTAGAAGGCGCCGATCAGGCCGATCGCCCAGAGCACCGACTTGCGCGCGTCGCGGGCGGTCGGGACGGTGTAGAAGCGGATCAGGATGTGCGGCAGGCCCGCCGTGCCCAGCACCAGGGCGATGCTGAGGCTGATGAAGTCGATCTTGCTGGTCAAGGTGGTCCCGTACCGCAGGCCGGGCTGCAGGAAGGCCTCGCCCTTGCCGGTGTTCTCCGCCGCGGTGCCGAGCAGGTCGGAGAAGTTGAAGTGGAACTTCCACAGCACCAGCACGGTGATGAGCACGGTGCCGCTCATCAGCAGCAGTGCCTTGACGATCTGCACCCAGGTCGTGCCCTTCATGCCGCCGACGGTGACGTAGAAGATCATCAGCAGGCCGACGCCGACGATGACCAGGTTCTTCAGCGTGCCGCTCTCGACGCCGAGGAGCAGCGCCACCAGGGAACCCGCACCCACCATCTGCGCGAGCAGGTAGAAGATCGAGACCGCGACGGTGCTGGTCGCCGCGGCGGTGCGGACGGGCCGCTGCCGCATGCGGTAGGCCAGCTGGTCGGCCATCGTGTACCGGCCGGAGTTCCGCAGCAGCTCGGCGACCAGCAGCAGGGCCACCAGCCAGGCGACCAGGAAGCCGATCGAGTACAGGAAGCCGTCGTACCCGAACAGCGCGATGGCGCCGGAGATGCCCAGGAACGACGCAGCGGACATGTAGTCGCCGCTGATCGCCAGGCCGTTCTGGAAGCCGCTGAACGAGCGGCCGCCCGCGTAGTAGTCGGTGGCGCCGGAGGTCTGCCGGCTGGCCCAGATGGTGATGCCGACGGTCAGGGCGACGACGGCGAGGAACAGGATCGTGGTCAGGGTCTGAGTGCTCACTTGGCCAGCTCCTCGTTGTAGCGGCGCTCCAGCTCACCGGCCAGCGGGTCCAGCTTCGCGGCGGAGTACCGCGAGTAGCGCCACGCGATGGCGAACGTCGTGGCGAACTGCAGCAGGCCGAAGACCATGGCGACGTTGATGTGGCCGACCAGCTTGGTGTCCATGAAGTCGGTCGCCCAGTTGCACATGACGACGTAGAGCAGGTACCAGACCAAGAAGGCCGCCGTGTAGGGGAAGACGAAGCTGCGGAACCGGCGCCGCAGCTCTCCGAACTCAGGGGACGCGTGCAGGTCCTCATAGACCCGGTGCCCCGATCGCTGATGCGTGCTGCCCACCAGTGCTCACCTCGTTCGCTGGGTGTTGGTCGGTCCGGAGCGCGGAGGGTGCGCCGGCGCTGTGATCGCGCTCACGGTAAAGACGGCTGCGCGTGACCCGTCAGTGGGTGAGGTCCCCGGCGCGCCGGGTGGCGCGGGGCACGCGCCGAGTGGTCGGTCCGGCACGACGAGTGGCAGCCCGCGGGCTCTGGTCTGGTCAGGACACGGTCTCGCGGCAGGCCGCACGGCTCAACCGCCGGTGGCGCTCGCGCCGCGGTTGAGCTCGACCGCCTCGGGGGTGTGCAGCCGGACCATGGTGCGGGACACGTCCGCGGGCAGGCGCCGCGGCGTGAGGACCGACACCACCACCATGACCAGGAACGCGCTCGGGACCGACCACGCGGCCGGGTGCGCGAGCAGCGCCGCCGTCCACCCCTCGTGGTGGTTGGCCAGGAGGGTGTCGACCACGGCGGCCCCGGACAGCGCGCCGCCGACGAGCATCCCGGCGACCGCCCCGACGTCGGTCAGCCGGCGCCACCAGATGCCGAGCACGATCAGCGGGCAGAACGTCGAGGCGGCCACCGCGAAGGCGAGCCCGACGGCACGCGCGACGCCCACGCCCTCGGCGGCGACCGCCAGGACGAGGGGTACGGCGACGGCGGCCACCGCAGCGGCCTGGAAGGCGCGCACGCCGTGGAGGCGCCGGCCCATGACGTCCTGGCTGAGCAC
>JBIOYO010000450.1:0-2064 GCA_044870175.1 Nocardioidaceae bacterium
GCCCGGTGTACGCGGCGGTCATGCCCGGGAAGATCGGCTCGACCTGGCTCAGCAGGCCCGCGACCTGGGCACCCGGAGCCGGCCCGAAGGCGGCGCCCGACCAGCCGTCGATGACCTGGTCACCGGCGGGGAAGAAGTTGAAGACGCCGTCGGGGAGCGGGAGCGCCGCGGTGTCGTCCCACCCGCACTGGAACCCTTCCTTGTTCGTGTAGCTGGTGCCGCCATAGCCCTGCTGCACCCATGGGCGGGTGCGCACCGAGATGTGCACCTTCGCGTTGGCCCCCAGCGACGCCTGCTCGATCGCTCTGCGCTTCAGCGGCGAGAAGCCGGACTGCGAGAGGTCGCACTCGCGCAACGTGGTGAAGGGCAGCGCGAGGACGACCCGGTCGGCGGTCACGTCGCGGTACTGGCTGCCGGACTGGAACGTCAGCCGGACCGTCCCGTTGCCGTTGGCGCGCACGGCGACCAGGCGGTTGTCGTACCTGACCGTGCCGGGTGGCAGCTGCTCGACCATCCGGCTGACGAGCTGGTCGTTGCCGCCGGCCGCGGAGTACTTCTCGTCCGCGCCGTTCAGCGGGTCGAGGGAGCTCCTGGAGTTCCAGCCGAGGAGATAGACGAGGTTGAGCGCGGACTGCTGGTCCGGCTCGAGGCCGTACTCGGCGAGGACATTGCTCTGCATCAGCTTCGCGAACCGGCTGGCGAGCCCACCCGGCACGTTCGCGGCCAGCCACTCGTCGACGGTCATGGCGTCCAGGGCGACGCCGGCGTCGGTGTGGTTGTCGAAGGTCTGGGGGTACGGCGCGGCGCGCAACGCCTCGCGGAACCGGTCGTGCACGACGCCCCAGTCGGCGTTGGCGGCGTCGTAGGGATAGTCGGCGCCGTCGATCCAGTACTTGTCCGGCCAGTCGTCATAGCTGCCGCCGTACACCGTGAGCAAATCGAGCCCCAAACTGCGGGCGAGGTTGCGGGTCGCGGTGTGGTCGGTGTTGATGAACGCGCCGCCGTGCTCCACCGGCACGTCGCCGAAATAGCCGCGAAGCGTCCAGCACCGGCCTCCGGCCCGCGTGTTCCCCTCGTAGACCGTCGAGGACAGCCCCTTGACCCGGTAGAGCCAGTGGGCGGCCCGGACCCCGGCGAGCCCCGCGCCGACGATCGCGACGCTCGGTGCGGTGGCCGGTGCCGCCGCGGCCGGCCGGCCCAGTCCGCCCAGGGCGATGGCCGCCGCGCCCGATGCGCCCGCCCCGAGCAGCGACCGCCGGGAGAGCCGCGCTCGCTGCTCGTGCTGCCCCAGCACCTCGTCGACCGGAGCCCCTGTGCGGCGGCTCTCCCCGTGCGCCGCCAGGATCCCGCGCAGCGCCGTCGTCAGCGGGGTGTGTCCTCGAGCAGTCATCTGAGCCTCCGAGTCGACCAGCGTCATGCGCCAGTGTCCGCCCAGAGCCCGCCCGGAGCGCCACGGGGTGGACAGGGGCGTGGACATCCAGCAGGCCTGCAACGATTCATGTCTTTCCCGGCAGGACCGGGGCGGTGATGGCATGCCGCTCGACGCTGGTCGCGGGGAGCGCTCCGGCGACCGCGTGGAGCCGGCCCACCACCCGGGTCACGCTGGTTGAGCCCTTCGACAGGCTCAGGAACCACCGGTCGAGCGGCCTGCCGCGGTTCCCTCGTCGAAACCATCCGGGCCCCTGGCAGGGTCCCAGCCCAAGGTCACCAGGTTTCGACACGGTCTCGGCTAACGCCTCGACCGGCTCAACCACCGTCTCGGCTAACGCCTCGACCCGCTCAACCACCGCGGTGCGACCCCGCTCAACCACCGGGGGCTGACACGGTGATGGCGGGCGGCGTCGTGATGGAGTTGTGCACGGTGCAGCGGCTGGCCACCGCCACGAGTCCCTCCCTGCGCGCCGGGGGCAGCGGTTGCGGCACGTGGATCCGCAGGTCCACCTCCGTCACCCGCGCGGGCTTCGCGCCGAGACGGTACGACGTCTCGACGGTGAGGCCGGTCGCGTCGAGCTTGTGCCGACGCAGGTAGCGGCCGGCGTAGAAGGCGATGCAGGACGCGAGGCC
>JBIOYO010000451.1:0-5333 GCA_044870175.1 Nocardioidaceae bacterium
GATCCGCATGGCGGCGGCGCCGGCGCTGAGGGACAGTGAACCCATGGTGTCCACGGTCGAGCGGGGCCGGCGGGAGTACGCCGCGCGGTCCTGGGTCGCGTGCTGCGGGACCCTCACGGCGGCCGACGCCGAGGAGCCCCTCGGCCCCGACGACCTGGTGCTGCTGTCCATCGCCGCCTTCATGGCCGGGCGGGACGAGCTCTCGGTCGCGACGCTGGTCCGCGCCCACGAGGGGTTCCTGGCCGAGGGGGCGTGGGAGCCCGCCGCGCGCACCGCGTTCTGGCTGGCCTTCCAGCAGCTCAACGCCGGCGACATCGTGCGCGGCAGCGCGTGGGGGTCCCGCGCCAGCGACCTGGCCGCGGAGCACGACCTCCACGGCGCGGTCCCGGCGTACCTCGACGGCATGCAGGCACACCTGCTGCTCATGCAGGGGCGGGCCGAGGACGCTCTCGCGCAGGCGACCCGGGTGGCGCGGGCCGGCCGGCGCGAGCACGACCCCGACCTCGAGACGCTGAGCCTCCTCACCTGCGGCCACGCCCTGGCGACGCTGGGCCGTCCGGCCGAGGCGCTGGAGCGGCTGGACCAGGCCATCCTGCTGGTCGACGAGGGGCGGCTCAGCCCACCCGTCGCCGGGGCCGCGTACTGCTCGGTGATCCTGGCGTGCCTGCGGCTGTCGGAGGTTCGCCGGGCCGGCGCGTGGACCGATGCGCTGACCGGCTGGTGCGACGCGCAGTCCGGCCTGGTGCCCTACCGGGGGCAGTGCCTGGTGCACCGCTCGCAGCTGATGACCCTCCGGGGTGCCTGGCCGGAGGCCATGGCCGAGGCCAGGGAGGCCTGCCGGCGGCTGACCGGACCGACGCTGGGCGACGGGTACTACCAGCTCGGCGAGCTGCACCGGCTGCTGGGTGAGTTCGACCAGGCCGAGGACGCCTACCGCCGGGCGAACTCCGCCGGGCGCCGTCCCGAGCCGGGTCTGGCCCGGCTCCGGCTCGCCCAGGGCCGCGTGGACGCCGCGCTGGCGGCGGTGCGCCGGCTGTACGCGGAGCCGGGCCGAGACGACCGCGCCGAGGTCCTCGCGGTGTACGTCGACACGATGCTGGCCGCGGCCCGCGTCGAGGATGCCAGCGCCGCGGCCGAAGAGCTGCGCGGACTCGCCGAGCAGGCGGGGCTCCCGCTGCCCCATGCCCGGGCCTACGACGCCACCGGCGCGGTGCTGCTCGCGAGTGGCCGGCCCGCGGACTCGCTCGCGGCGCTGCGCCGGGCCTGCGAGACCTGGCAGGAGCTCGACCTGCCGTACGACGCCGCCCGCACCCGCGCCCGCATCGCCCGCGCGCTCTCCGAGCTCGGCGACCGCGAGGCCGCCCGGCTGGAGCTGGACGCGGCCCGGGACGCACTCGAGCGGCTGGGCGCCCGCCCGGACCTGGAGGCCCTCGGCGGCGCCCATGACCTTGGCGGTCGGCTCACCCCGCGTGAGGTGGACGTGGTCCGCCTGGTCGCCCGCGGCCTGTCCAACCGCGCCGTCGCCGACGAGCTCGTGCTCAGCGAGAAGACCGTCGCCCGCCACCTGGCCAACGTCTACGCCAAGCTCGGCCTGTCGTCACGGGCGGCCGCGACGGCGTACGCCTACGACCAGGGCCTGGTCTGACCGCCCGCCCGGAGTCGTCTGCACAGTTCTACCCACGCCTCGGTCCCGAGGTTGCACATCGCTGTCGAAGCGCCGGACCTGCCGGCGTTCCTAACGTCGGTGCCCACAGCCACGAGCAGGAGGGCACCGGCCATGACCACCACCGACCACGACATCAGCACGCACCGGACCACGGAGGGTGCCGGCAGGGAGCGCCGTACCGGCACCGCCGTCGTCGGCGCCGGTCAGGCCGGGCTGGCGACGGCGTACTTCCTGGTCCGCGCCGGCCACGACTGCCTGGTACTCGACGAGCGCGCCCGGGTCGGCGACCAGTGGCGGACCCGCTGGGAGTCGCTGGTGCTCAACACGCCCGCGCGCTTCGACCACCTCCCGGGGACGCGCTTCCCCGCCCCGAGGTCGTCCTTCCCCACCGGCCGCGAGCTGGCCGACTACCTGGAGGCGTACGCCGAAGAGCACCGGATCCCCGTGGTCCCGGACGCGCACGTCGACCGGGTGCAGCGCCAGGCGGACGGCACCTGGCTGGTCACCGGCCCCGCCGTGCGGGTCCGCGCCGACCAGGTCGTGGTCGCCACCGGAGGCGAGCACCACCCGAGGCGGCCCGACTTCGCCGACCGGCTCGACCCCGGCATCCGGCAGCTGCACTCCTCGCAGTACCACACGCCGGACCAGCTGCTTCCCGGGCCGGTCCTCGTCGTCGGCGCGTCGCAGTCCGGTGCCGACCTCGCGCTGGAGGCGGCACAGAACGGGCACGAGACCTGGCTCTCCGGCTCGGTCAAGGGGGAGATCCCCTTCCCGCTGACGAGTCTGCGCGCACGCAAGACCGCGCCGCTGCTGTGGTTCGTTGTCAACCACGTGCTGACCGTCCGGACGCCGGCCGGGCGCCGGGCCCGGACGGCGATCCGCGCAGGGGCCGGCACGCCGCTGGTGCGGGTCAGGCGCCCCGACCTCCTCGCGGCCGGCGTGCGCCACGTCGACGCCCGTACCACCGGGGTGGACGACGCCGGCCGGCCCGTGCTGGCCGACGGCACCGTGCTCGACGTCGCCAACGTGCTGTGGTGCACAGGGTTCCGGCAGGACTTCGGGATCGTGGACCCCCCGGTCACCGGCCCGGATGGCTGGCCGCGCGACGACGGCGGAATCGTCGCCGAGGCGCCGGGGCTGTACTTCGCCGGCCTGCTCTTCCAGCGCGGCTTCTACTCGATGCTGGTCGGCGGGGCGGGCCGCGACGCCGAGCATGTCGCTCGGCACGTCCTGCGTCGGGCCGCCTCCTCGAAGAGGCGTGCACCAGGCCCCGGCTAGATTGCGCGGGTGAGATGGCAGCCGGCACTGGTGCGAGCGGGTGTGCTGCTGCGGCGTACCCTCCTCGCCCTGTTCGGCCTCCAGCTCGCCCTCGCCGTCGCGCTGACCCTGGTCGACTCCTACCGCCGCCGGGGGAAGCGGCCGAAGCCGTTCCCGACCACCCGGCCGGCCACGGTGGCCGTCGGCGAGGGCACCGTCACCAGCTACACCTACGGCCAGGACCTGTACGACGACATGCTGGCGGCGATCGCGAGCGCCCAGCACCAGGTGCTGCTGGAGTCATACATCTGGAAGGGCGACGCCACGGGAGAGCGGTTCAAGCAGGCGCTGTACGACGCCGCCTCGCGGGGCGTCGAGGTCTACGCGATCTACGACGGCTTCGCGAACCTGGTCGTCTCACCCCTGTTCAAGCACTTCCGACCGCCGCTGAAGGTGCTGGAGTACCCGGTCTACAGCGCAGGGCTGCGGTTCTTCGACCTGCGCCGCTACGGCCGCGACCACCGCAAGATCCTCGTCGTCGACGACAGCGTCGCGTTCGTGGGCGGCTACAACATCGGCTCCGCCTACGCGACGGAGTGGCGCGACACCCACGTGCGCATCACCGGACCCGGGGTCTGGGACCTCAAACGAGCCTTCGCGGACTTCTGGAACCTGCACCGCGCTCGGCACGCCGGCCCACTGCTGCTGGAGACCCCGTCGGAGTGGGAGCCGCGGATCAGGGTGCACCGAAACGTGCCGCGGCTGTGGATGTTCCCGATCCGGGCGATGTACCTCGAAGCGATCAACCGGGCCACCCGCAACATCTACCTGACGTCGGCGTACTTCATCCCGGACTCCGACTTCGTCGACGCGGTGAAGCAGGCCGCCCGCCGGGGGGTCGACGTGCGGCTGCTGGTGCCGGCCACGTCCAACCACGTCGTCGTGGACTGGCTGTCGCGCGGCTACTACCACGAGCTGCTGGCCTCCGGCGTGCGCCTCTTCCGGTACCAGGATGCGATGGTGCACGCGAAGACCGCCACGATCGACGGCGCGTGGGCGACCGTGGGCACGGCCAACCTCGACCGGCTGTCGATGACCGGCAACTACGAGGTCAACGTCGAGCTCATCGACCCCGCGATGGCCGCGGAGATGGAGCGGATCTTCGCCACCGACCTCGGCAACAGCGTCGAGCTCACCGCGCCCGAGTGGGACGCGCGAGGCGTCCACCGCAAGTTCACCGAGATGGTGCTCGCGCCGCTTCGGCCGCTGCTGTAGGGGCCGGGGCGGGGCCGGGCGGGAGATTCCCATGGGATGCGGACGTTCTGCCGCTCCCCACGACGTGCACGTCATGGTCAGCGGCGGAACGTCATGGGGAGCGCGCCCGCCGGGAGGTGTGTGGCCGATGCGCACACCGCTGGCCGCTTGTGACCGATGGCCGCATCGCTGGCCGCTTGTGGCCGATGGCCACATCGCTGGCCGCTTGTGGCCGATGGCCGCATCGCTGCAGGCATCGGCCACAACGGCGCGGGTCCGCAGGCATCGGCCACTTCCCGGCGAGCCTCCCACGACGTTCTGCCGCTCCCCACGATGCGTACGCCATGGGAAGTGGCAAGGATCCTGCATCCCATGGGAATCTGCCGGCACCCGCCCTGGAAGAACAGCCTGGCTCAGCCCGGGAGATGGGTGGGAAGGGGCATGCGCGGAGCGCGGCGGGGGCGGCGGGCACCGGCGAGGGTGAGCAGCATCTGGACGCGCAGCCGGTGGGGCCGGTAGGGCTCGAGGAGGACGGCCAGCGCGTCGTCGTCGACCGGGGCGCCGGTGAGCGCCCAGCCGACGTCCTTGGCCACGTGGTAGTCGCCGAAGCTCACCGCGTCGGGGTCGCCATGCGCGCGGGAGCGGACCTCCGCCGAGGTCCACACGCCGATGCCCGGGACGCTGCGCAGCCGACGGTCCGCCTCGTCGAACGGCAGCCCGGCGGTGCGCTCCAGCGCGCCGGCCACCGCGGCGGCGCGCACGACGGTGCGGGAGCGGGCCGGGCCGACGCCCAGGCGCAGCCACTCCCACGAGGGGATCGCCCGGAGCGTGGCCGGCGCCGGCGGGACCCGCAGACCCCACTCGGCCCCCGGCCCGGGTGCGACGTCGCCGTACCGGCGCACCAGCCGGCGCCACGAGGTGAACGCCTCGTTGCCCGTGACCCGCTGCTCGAGCACGGCCGGCACCAGGGACTCCAGGACCAGCCCGGTCGCCGGCACCCGCCAGTGCGGGAAGCGGCGCCAGGCCTGCGCCACCGGCGCGTGGTGCGGCACGAAGCCCCCCGGATCGTCACCGGCCCCGAGCATCGCCGGCAGCCTGTCCAGCACCCACGCGGCGCCCTCGCCCCAGGCCGCCCCCACGACCTCCCCGTCGGAGG
>JBIOYO010000452.1:0-2563 GCA_044870175.1 Nocardioidaceae bacterium
GGCGGTTGGCCCGGCCGGCCGCGAGCGCGTCCCCGAACACCTCACCGGCCCGCTCGGGGACGTAGAAGATCGGCTCCCACCCGTCGAAGAGCTCCGCGGCCAGCTCGACGTTCTTGGGCCCGAGCGCCGCCAGCACCACCGGGATCCGGTCGCGGACGGGGCGGTTGATCAGCTTCAACGGCTTGCCGAGCCCGCTCCCGCCGTGCTCGGTGGTCAGGGGGACGTGGTAGTACCGGCCGTCGTGCTGCACGGGCTCGCGGCGCCAGACCTGGCGGCAGATCTCGACCACCTCGCGGCTACGGCCGACCGGGGCGTCGTACGGCACGCCGTGGAAGCCCTCGACCACCTGCGGGCCGGAGGCGCCGATGCCGAGCTCGAACCGGCCGTCGGAGACGTAGTCCAGCCCCGCTGCGGTCATCGCCAGCAGGGTGGGGGTGCGCGAGTAGATGTTGAAGATGCCCGAGGCGATGCCGAGCGTCGTCGTCCTCGCGGCGATGTAGCCGAGCTGGCTGACCGCGTCGAAGGTGTAGACCTCGGGCACGCGTACGACGTCGAGGCCGACCGCCTCGAGCTCACGGAGCTCCTCCACGGTCTCCTTGAAGCCTCCGGAGTAGCTCATCGGCATGCCGATCCTCATCCGGTCAGCCTCTCACGCCGACCGCGGTGATCCGCCCGCCGGAGTCCTTGCCGAGTGCCCGGCCGACCACCATCCGCTGGACCTGGTTGGTGCCTTCGAAGATCTGCATGACCTTCGCCTCGCGCATGAACCGCTCGAGTGGGAAGTCCTTGGTGTAGCCGTAGCCGCCGAGCACCTGCACCGCGTCGGTGGTCACCTTCATCGCGTTGTCGGTGGCGACCAGCTTGGCGACGGACGCCTCGGTGCTGAACGGCAGCCCGGCGTCCTTGCGACGGGCCGCGGCCAGGTACGCCGCCCGCGCGGTCTGCACCGCGGCGGCCATGTCGGCGAGCAGGAAGGCCAGGCCCTGGTGGTCGATGATCCGCCGGCCGAACGTCTCCCGGTCCTTGGCGTAGGCGACCGCGTGGTCCAGCGCCCCCTGGGCGAGGCCCGTGGCGACCGCTGCGATGCCCAGGCGACCGGCGTCGAGGCCGGCCAGCGCGATCCGCAACCCGTCGCCCTCCTCGCCGAGAAGGCGCTCGGCCGGGATCCTCACCCGGTCGAAGCGCATGGTGGTGGTGGGCGAGGCGGTGAGACCCATCTTGCGCTCCGGGGGGTCGGACACCAGGCCGGGCGTGTCGGCGGGGACCAGGAAGCACGAGATGCCGCCCCGCTCGTCGCTGGTGCGCGCCATCACCTTGTAGAAGTCGGCCTGGCCGCCGTGGGTCGTCCAGGCCTTGGCGCCGGTGATCACGTAGTCGTCCCCCTCGCGCACGGCCCGGGTGCGCATGGCGGCCGGGTCCGAGCCCGCGTGCGCCTCGGACAGGCAGTAGGCGCCGAGCAGGTCACCGCCGAGCAGGTCGGGGAGCCAGCGGTGCCGCTGCTCCTCCGTGCCGCGCGTGGCCAGCCCGAAGCAGCTCAGCACGTGCACGGAGATGCCGACCCCGACGCTGGCCCAGACCGAGGCGACCTCCTCCACGACCTGCAGGTACACCTCGTACGGCTGGCCGCCGCCGCCGTACTCCTCCGGGTACGGCAGCCCGAGGACGCCGGTCTGGCCGAGCAGCCGGAACACCTCGCGCGGGAACGTCTCGGTGGCCTCCGCCTCCGCCACCAGGGGGGCGAGCTCCTTTGTGGTCAGGTCGCGGACCAGCGAGACCAGGTCGGCCGACTCAGGCGTGGGGAGCAGGCGGTTCGCGGGCATGCCCCCAATGATGGCCCCTCGTACTATCTGGGTGTGACGTGGCGACGCGGGGCCGCTGGCGCCGGAGCGCTGGCGGCACTCCTGCTGACCGGTGCCTGCACGGCGCCGGGTGAGCCGGCCGCGACGAACGAGGTCAGCGGCGAGCCTGCGGCGTGGGTGGCGGTCAAGCGGCCGGTCGCCGTCGACCTGCCCGACGGGGCTCCGCTCAACCGGGCCGGGAGCGGTGGTCGCGACAGTCCTCACGTGGTGCTGCTGAACATCTGGGCCAGCTACTGCACCTTCTGCATCCCCGAGCTCACCATGCTCCAGCGCGCCGCGTCGGAGCGGGGCGTCGCAGTGGTCGGGGTCAGCCGGGACACCTCCGCGGCGGCCGCGAGGCGGTCACTGGCCGAGGCCGGGGTCACCTACCCCAACCGGCTCGACCCCCACGGGGACTACATCGCGACGTTGAGGGGGGCCGTGCCGCGCAACGTCCTCCCGGTCACGGCGCTCTGGGTCGACGGCGAGGTCACCGCCGTTCACGTCGGGCCCTTCACCGACTACCGGTCGGTGACGAAGGGGTTGTCCTTCGCTGCGGAGTAGACCACCGAGGACGACGGCCCGCTCGGCCCGTCGGACTCGTCCAGCCGCACCCGCACCCAGCGGATCGGCTTCCCCGGGTCGAACGACGAGCTGCGGCTCACCGTGCCGTTGCCGCAGCGGTTGTTGTCGTAGGCGACGTTCAGCAGCCGTCCGCCGTCGTA
>JBIOYO010000453.1:0-2441 GCA_044870175.1 Nocardioidaceae bacterium
CCGACGGCGATGTGGTCGTCGGCGCGCAGCACCCGGACCGTCATCGGCGCGACCGCCACCGTGACCGCGCCGTGGCCCGCGGAGCGCACCACCCGGCCGCCGCCGTGCAGCGGCACCCAGCGGCTGCCCGGGGTGAACGTGTCCAGCGTGACGGTGCGGGTCCGGGCCGCGTTGTTGGCGACGACGAGATACTCGCGTCGCTCGCGGCGCGAGACGCGGCTGACCGCGAAGACGCCGGCCTCGTGGCTTGAGTAGCGCGGCACCTGGGCGCCGTCGGCCAGCGCCGCGTTCTCCTCGCGCAGCCTGGCCAGCGAGGAGATCGCCCGGTAGAGCGGGCCTCGCGTGCCGTAGCGGTCGCGGCTTCCGGCGACCCCACCCATGACCGGGTCGTCGTTGTAGCTGGCCACCTGGCTGGCGAACATGTCCTGCCGGGCGTCCTTGTCGCCACCGTCGCCGGTGAGACCCTGCTCGTCGCCGTAGTAGACGACCGGCTGCCCGCGCAGCGTGTACATCAGCTCGTGGGCGAACACGGACCGCTCCAGGGAGCCTGCGACGAACCGGCCGACCCGTCCCATGTCGTGGTTGCCCAGGAACGTGGGCAGGTCGTAGGCGTTCGAGTCGGTGTCGGTGTAGTAGTCGTCGGCGGCGAACAGGTCGGCGAGCCGCGTGGTGGCCCCGCCGTTGGCCACGCCCACGGCCTGCGCCTGGAAGCCGAAGTCGACGGTCGCCGGCAGCCGCCCCGTGGTGGAGTAGATGCTCTGGAACGCGGGGTCGGCGTCGAAGACCTCGCCGAACATGAAGAAGTCCGGGTTGCCGTCGTCTCCAGCGGCCTGCAGCATGGCCGGCCCGAACTGCTGCCAGAACTCCAGGTTCACGTGCTTGGCGGTGTCGATGCGGAAGCCGTCGATGCCGAAGTCCACCCAGGCGCGGTAGATGTCCTCCATCCCCCGCACGACGCGCGGGTGCTCGGTGAACAGGTCGTCCAGCCCATCGAAGTCGCCGTACGTCGAGGACTCGCCGGCGTACGTCGTGTTGCCCCGGTTGTGGTACAGCGTCACGTCGTTGAGCCAGGCCGGTGTCTTCGCGTCGGTCTCCTCCGGCGCCACCTCCGGCGTGTAGGGGAAGGAGACCCCGGGGGCCAGCGCCGGGAAGTCCTGGCCACCCACGTAGTCGCGGTCGTCGAACGCGGTGCCCGTCGCGTCGCGGTACGGCTCCGTGCTCTTGGACACGTAGGTGTACTCGCCCTCCCGGTAGCCGATCACGTCGGCGGTGTGGTTGGTGATGATGTCGAAGAACACCTTGATGCCGCGCCGGTGGGCCAGCCGCACCAGGCGCCGCATCTCGTCGTTGGTGCCAAGGTGCGGGTCGATCCGGGTGAAGTCGGTGACCCAGTAGCCGTGGTAGCCGGCGCTGGCGAGGTCGCCAGAACCCTGGACCGGCTTGTTCTCAAACGACGGGGTGAGCCAGATCGCGGTGGTGCCGAGCCGGTCGATGTAGTCGAGACGGTCGATGACGCCGGCCAGGTCACCGCCGTGGTAGAAGCCCTTGTCCGTCGGGTCGAACCCGGTGGCGAGCCGGTCGCCGGTCAGGCCGCCGGTGTCGTTGGAGGTGTCGCCGTTGGCGAACCGGTCGGCCATCACGAAGTAGAAGCGCTCCCGGGTCAGCGGCTGCCGCAGCGAGTGGCCCGCGAGCGCCCGGTCGGCGGCCGTGACCGTGTCGCCGGGCACGTCGGTGGGGGTCATCGTGAGCCGGTGAGTGGCGTCGTCGTAGACCAGGTCGAGGGTGGCCGGGCCGGCCAGGACGAGCGGGATGTTGGGCCCGTCAGGCACGCCGTCGAGGCCGTAGTTCTCCGCCCACGATCCCCCGACCGCGACCTTCATCTGGTGGCTCCCCGCCGGGAAGGTCAGCCGAGCCTCGTGCCGGCTGGGGCCGGTCTCCGGCAGCGCGGTCGCCTCGCAGGCCGGGTCCCAGTCGCCGGGGCAGCCGGCCTCGCTCTGGAAGGACCCGGCCACGACGACCAGCGCGTCGTGCGCGGTGGCCGGGGGCGCGGCGACGACGAGCCCGGCCAGTGTGAAACCGGCCAGTGCCAGCCCCGGCGCGGCAGGCCGAGAAGTGAGGTGAGCGCGCATGCGACCTCCCGAGGGGGTGTGAGCTAGGCCACACCCTACGAGGACCCGCCGACAGGGTGCCGGTGGGCCGCTCAGCCGTCGGTGTGAGGGTGCGCCTGGGTGAGCATCTCGGCGACCAGGAACGCCAGCTCCAGCGACTGCACGCGGTTGAGCCGCGGGTCGCACACGGACTGGTACGCGCTGGACAGGTCGGCCTCGAGCAGCTCCTCGCCTCCGCCGACGCACTCGGTGACGTCGTCGCCGGTCAGCTCGACGTGGACGCCGCCCGGCCAGGTGCCCAGGGAGCGGTGCACGTCGAAGAAGCCCTGCACC
>JBIOYO010000454.1:0-3693 GCA_044870175.1 Nocardioidaceae bacterium
GTGGGTGAAGGAGACCTTGCCGCCCCGGGCCCGGGCCAGGTGGTTGTTGACGACGATCCGGTTGTCGATGAGCAGCTTGACCGGCACCGACCGCACGCTGGTCGCGGTGGGGACGCTCAGGCTGACATCCATGTTCTGCACCGTGCGGGCCGGGGCCCCTCGCAGCGGGGTGAGCACGGGCTCCTCCGACACCCCCGAGGGCGCGGCGGGCGCGAGGTCCTTGGGCACGGGTGAGGTGCTGCGCGGTGCTGGCCGGTCCGCGCGCCGCGCTGTCGCCTTCGCCGGCGGAGCGGCCAGGGGCCTGGCCGGAGCGGGCGCCGGCCTGGCCGGGGTCGCCCGCGTAGCCGGCGTAGCCGGCGTGGCCGGCGCGGGAGGCGTCGATCGCGTGGGCCGCGCTGTCCGAGGGGTCGGGGCGCGCGAGGCGCCGGACGCAGCGGCCCCCTCGGTGCGGCCCGGCGTGGCGGCGGGAGCGCCGTTGCCGGCGGTCCCGCCGTCCGGACCAGAGGCGCGGAAGTACGCGCCCCACTCGGGGTCGACGCTCTTGGGGTCCTCCTGGTAGCGCTCGAACATCTCCTCCACGAGCCACTGGTTGGCTCCGAACGCCGATGCGGGGTCCTGGGGGGTGTCCTGTCCAGACTCGGCCACGGTCTGACTCGCCTCTTTCGGTGCCACTCTCGTAGTGCTTGCGCGGGGCGCCCGCCCCGAAGGTCCAGGCTAGACCTTGTACCGGACAGAGCAGAGTCATGCCGTTCACGTGGGGCGGTCGGGGCGGCGCGGAGAGCCGGGCGGCGTGGTGCTCGTGCGCCGTTGGGGCCGCCCAGGCAGGATGCACCCATGCGCCGCCGCATCTCCTCACGTCGCGTCCCCGTCCGGGGGGTCGGGCGTCCGGCCGTACACCTGGTCGCAGCGCTGGTCATCGGCCTGCTGGTCGCCGCAGCACTGACCGCGTGCACCGCGGACCGGGATGGCGAGGCTCGTCCCGCGCCGGCGGCCTCGTCGGAGGCGTCCACGAGTGACGTGCCGGCCCTGGACCTCAGGGTCGAGGTGACCCGGGTGTCCGGCCGGCTCCACGCGGCGCGGCGCGCCACCGTGGCCGCCGGCGTCCGCCGGGTGCTGGGCGCCTACGTCAGGGCGGCGTACCTCGATCCCGACGGACCGGTGGTCGGCGCCAACGCCACGCTCAGCCGTCGCGACGACGGGGCGGCGGGCGGTGGCGCGTTCGTGGGGTTCACCCCGGACGCGGCCCGGCAGGCCACCCATGACCGGTCGATGCTCACCAGCGCAGGCTTCGGCGACGTGGACGAGGTGGAGCCGCTCCAGGCGACGGCCTTCGTCTCGGTGCTGGCGCCCAAGGGACGGCTGGTCGGAGCCACCGCCCGTACGACGCTGCGCTTCGCGGTGACCGGCGCGGACGGCACCACCCGGCAGCGGCAGGTGCAGGGCCGGGTGCTGCTCACGCCGCACGGGGCGGGGTGGCGGATCTTCGGCTACGAGCTGGCCGCCGGCCCGGCCGCGAAGCAGGCCCGGTGAGCCGCCCGGCGCCGCTCCCGCAGCGAGGCAGGAGGCACCGGCGGCACGGGTGGCGCACGTGCCGCCGGGTGCTGGCCCTTGCGGTCGTCCTGGTCATGACCGTGCTGCTGGTCCCGGACTCCTCGGTGCGGACGCCGCAGGCGGCGCTGGTGAGGCTGGAGCGGGTGCGCGCGGTCGACACGCCGAGGCCGGGCCACGTCGTGTGGGTGCTCATGCTCGGCTCCGACGCGCGACCCGGCGAGAACCCGCTCCGCACCCGCGCCGACGCGATCCAGCTGGTCGGGGTCAACCTGCGCACCGGGGCGGGCACGGTGATCGGCATTCCGCGCGACTCGTGGGTGCCGATCCCCGGCGGCGGCTCGAACCGCATCAATGCCGCCCTGCACTACGGCGGGCCGCAGGCCATGGGGGAGGCGGTCGGCAACCTGGTCGGAATCCGGCCGGACTACGTGTTCACCTCGCCGTTCCTCGGCCTGATCCGGATGGTCGACATGATCGGCGGCATCACGGTCCGCTCGCGGCTCGCCTTCACCGACGACAACATGGAGGGCGAGATCGCGCAGGGCCGCAACCGGCTCGACGGCGAGCAGGCGCTGTTCTTCTCCCGGGCCCGCCACTACCTGCCGCGTGGGGACTTCGACCGCTCGGCGAACCAGCAGGAGACCCTGCGCGGCATCCTGCGGCAGGTGCGCGCCCACTCCGGCGACCCCGGGTTCATGGAGCGGGCGCTGCTGTCGGTGCTGCGCAACCTCGACACCGGGCTACCACCCACCGACGTCTACCGGCTCGCCCAGGCCGCGACCGCGGTCGACCCGGCGAAGCTCAAGGGCTGCGTGCTGGGCGGCAGCTTCGGCACCGTCAACGGCGCGAGCATCATCTTCCCCGACACCGCCCAGGCCCGCCGCCTCGGCAACGACGCGCGCCGGGACGCGACGCTGGACGGCGGTTGCTAGGGAGTCCGCCGGCGCTGAGTCAGCGCGTGGCCGGAGTGACGAGCTCGACGCGCGGGAAGTAGGTGTGGTACCGCCGCACGTCGCGGGTGAGGAGGCGGTAGGCCGCGACCGCGGCGTGGGCGCCGATGTAGAAGTCCGGCAACGGGGTGGGACGGCGCCCGCCGGCGCGCCGGTAGGCAACGAACGCCTTTCCGGCGAGGAAGCCCGCTGGGTATGGGAGCGGCTCGCGACGAAAGGCGCTCTCCGGCAGGACCTCGTCGAGGTCCTCGATGCGGTTGAAGCCGACCGACACCTCGGCGTAGACGATCGGGTTGACGACCACGGCGCCGGTATCGAGTGCGCGCGCGAGCGCCTCACCTGACCATGCGGCCCAGGCGGGGTCGTCGGTGACGATGTCGAGAAGGATGTTGGAGTCGACGAGCGTGGCGGCCGGCGCGACCTCATTCGCCACGCAGCAGTCCCATCAGCTCGTCCGTGGTCCTGGCTGTCGTGGCCCGGCCGCGCATCCGGGTCACGGCGCGGGTGCCACGCGTCTGGCCGGCAGCACGATGCACGATGCGCAGGGTGTCGCCGTCCTCCACCACGTCCACCTCATCACCCTCGGCGAGACCATGCCGGTGCCGGAGCTCGGCCGGGATGGTCACCTGGCCCTTGCTGTTGAGCCTCACCGGCGACCTCCTGACACGTATCGGATGTAACACAGGATTCCCGCGGGTCGCCAACCACCCTGGGCGCGGGCAAAGAGGAGAGGGATCCAGTCGTGTCGCTGGGCGCCCCCGGTAGGATTCGAACCTACGCACCCGCCTCCGGAGGGCGGTGCTCTATCCCCTGAGCTACGGGGGCCCATGGGTGCGCGGGAAAGCGTACATGAGACGTCCGGCCGGACCGGCCGGCGTGAGGGGGGTGGGGTGGCCGCTCGGAACCTCCGAGCACTCGTGGTGGACGACTCGGCGGTCATCCGTGAGCTCATCGCCGTCAACCTCGAGCTCGAGGGGTTCGAGGTGGTCTGCGCCGCCGACGGCCTGGCCGCGCTGCGCCTCGCCGCCGACCTGCGGCCCGACGTGGTCACCCTGGACGTGCAGATGCCCGTTCTCTCCGGGCTGGAGACGCTGCGGCGGCTCCGCGCCGACCCGGCGACCTCCGAAGTGCCGGTCGTGATCGTCTCCGGGCGGTTCCAGCCCGACGACCTGGCGAGGGGTCGCGACGCGGG
>JBIOYO010000455.1:0-3628 GCA_044870175.1 Nocardioidaceae bacterium
GGCGCGCTCGACGGCTACAGCCGAGACCAGGCACGCGAGGCGATCCTGGCCCGCGGGGGCAAGGCGGCCGCCTCGGTGTCGAGGAGCACCGCGTTCGTCGTCGTCGGCGACGCTCCAGGGTCGAAGTACGACAAGGCCGTCTCGCTGAAGGTGCCGGTGCTCGACGAGGAGGGGTTCGGGGTGCTGCTGGAGCGCGGCCCCGATGCCGCCCGCGAGGTCGCCACATGACCGGTCTGCCGCACCGGCACCCCAAGGACGCGTGGCCGGTGCTGGCCTTCGCCAGCCAGGAGGAGCTGCTGGCCTGGCTCGACGAGCACCACGCCGACGCCACGGGCGCGTGGTTCGCGATGGCCAAGAAGGGCCGCGGCCTCGCGTCGGTGACGCTGGAGGAGGTGACCGAGGCGCTGATGGCCGTCGGCTGGGTCGACTCCAAGGGGCAGCGCCTCGACGACGACTACTGGGCGGTCCGGGCGCACGTCCGCCGGCCCCGGTCGCCGTGGAGCGAGTCGAACAAGCGCCGGGTGGAGAAGCTCACCGCCGAGGGGCGCATGCGCCCGTCCGGCCAGGCCCAGGTCGACGCCGCGGTCGCCGACGGCCGCTGGGGCACCTGACCCTCCCCCCGCCGAGTCGGCGTGACCTCCCGTCTGTGGGGCGCCGAGTCGGCGTGACTTCCCGTCTGTGGGGCGCCGAGTTGTCGTGACTTCCCGTCTGTGGGGCGCCGAGTCGGCGTGACCTCCTGGGCGATGCCGAGTCGGCGTGAGGCCCGAGCCGGGAGGTGGCGCCGGTTCGGTGTTGTCTGGCCGGGAGGTGGCGCCGGTTCGGCGTTGTCTGGCCGGGAGGTGGCGCCGGTTCGGCGTTGTCTGCCCGGGAGCAGGCGCCGACTCGGCGAGCAGCAGCGGGGGAGGGAGGGAGGGAGGGAGGGGCGAGGGGAGGATGTGAGGAGGTGGGGGTCGGCGCGGTGGGCGGCGGCGGAGTGGCGGGGAGGCGGCCCGTGGATAGGGTTGGCGCTGTGCCCGACATCAGCCGTGACGAGGTGCGCCATCTGGCCGATCTGGCGCGGATCGACCTGTCCGACGCCGAGCTGGACCACCTGGCGCCGCAGCTGGCCGTGATCTTGGAGTCGGTCGCGTCGATCAGGGAGGTCGCGGCCGCGGACGTGCCGCCGACCAGCCACGCCCTGCCGCTGACCAACGTGTTCCGCGAGGATGTCGTGCGCCCGTCGCTGACCGCCGAGGAGGCGTTGTCCGGGGCTCCGGAGGTCGAGGAACAGCGCTTCTCGGTGCCGCGGATCCTCCAGGAGGAGGCGTGACCGGTCGCGAGCTGACCCGCCTGCCGGCCGCCGACCTGGCGCAACGTCTGGCCGCGGGGGAGACCACGTCCGTCGCGGTCACGCAGGCGTTCCTGGACCGGGTCGGCGAGGTCGACGCAGCCGTGCACGCCTACCTGCACGTCGACGCCGAGGGTGCGCTCGCGGCGGCGGCCGCCTCGGACGTCCGGCGCGCGGCCGGCGAGCCGCGCGGTCCGCTCGACGGTGTGCCGGTCGCGGTGAAGGACGTGCTGACCACCCGCGGGCTGCCCACGACCTGCGGGTCGCGGATCCTTCAGGGCTGGGTGCCGCCGTACGACGCCACCGTCGTCGCTCGGCTCAGGGCGGCCGGCCTGCCGATCCTGGGCAAGACCAACATGGACGAGTTCGCGATGGGGTCCTCGACCGAGCACTCCGCCTACGGGCCCACCCGCAACCCGTGGGACCTCTCGCGCATCCCCGGCGGGTCCGGGGGTGGCTCGGCGGCGGCGGTCGCGGCGTTCGAGGCTCCGTGGGCGATCGGCACCGACACCGGGGGGTCGATCCGCCAGCCCGGCGCGATGACCGGGACCGTCGGGGTGAAGCCGACGTACGGCGGGGTGAGCCGCTACGGCCTGGTGGCGCTGGCCAACTCGCTGGACCAGGCCGGGCCGGTCACCCGCTCGGTCCTGGACGGCGCGCTGCTGCACGAGGCGATCGGCGGCCACGACCCGCTGGACTCCACGTCGGTGCCCGACCCGGTCCCCCCGCTGGCCGACGCGGCACGGCTGGGCGCCTCCGCCGGCCTCACCGGGGTCCGGGTGGGGGTGATCCGCGAGCTGACCGGGGAGGGCTACCAACCGGGCGTGCAGGCCCGGTTCGACGAGGCGCTGCGGCTGCTCGTCGACGCGGGCGCGGAGCCGGTCGAGGTGTCCTGCCCGTCGTTTCGGCACGCCCTGGCCACCTACTACCTGATCCTGCCGGCGGAGGCGAGCTCCAACCTGGCCCGCTTCGACGCGATGCGCTACGGCCTGCGGGTGTGGCCCGACGGGCTCGATGCGCCGAGCGCGGAGGACGTCATGCGGGCCACCCGCGACGCGGGGTTCGGCGAGGAGGTGAAGCGCCGGATCATCCTCGGCACCTACGCGCTGTCCAGCGGCTACTACGACGCCTACTACGGGCAGGCGCAGAAGGTGCGCACGCTGGTCGTGCGGGACTTCGCGGCGGCGTTCGAGCGGGCCGACGTCCTGGTCAGCCCGACAGCGCCCACCACGGCGTTCCCCCTCGGCGACAAGCTCGACGACCCGGTCGCGATGTACTACAACGACGTGGCCACGATCCCGGCCAACCTGGCCGGCATCCCCGCGATGTCGCTGCCCTCCGGGCTCGCCGACGAGGACGGGTTGCCGACCGGCTTCCAGCTGCTTGCCCCCGCGCTGGCCGACGACCGGCTCTACCGCGTCGGCGCGGCGCTGGAGGTGCAGCTCCTGAAGGCCTGGGGCGGCCCCCTGCTGGACCGCCTCCCGGCGCTGGAGGTGACCCGGTGACCGCCACCGCGGTGTCGTTCGAGGACGCCGTCGCGAGGTTCGACCCGGTGCTCGGCCTGGAGGTGCACGTCGAGCTCGGCACCGCCTCGAAGATGTTCTGCGGCTGCGCGACCGGCTTCGGCGCGGAGCCGAACACGCAGGTGTGCCCGGTCTGCCTCGGCCTGCCCGGCGCCATGCCGGTGGTGAACGCGACCGCTGTGGAGTCGGCGATCCGGATCGGCCTGGCGCTGAACTGCTCGATCGCCGAGTGGTGCCGGTTCGCCCGCAAGAACTACTTCTACCCGGACATGCCTAAGAACTTCCAGACCTCCCAGTACGACGAGCCGATCGCCTACGACGGCTGGACCGAGGTCGAGGTCGACGGCACGACGTACCGCGTCGACATCGAGCGCGCCCACATGGAGGAGGACACCGGCAAGTCGCTGCACGTGGGCGGCCACACCGGCCGCATCCACGGCGCCGACCACTCCCTGGTCGACTTCAACCGCGCCGGCATCCCGCTCATCGAGATCGTCACCAAGCCGGTCAACGGCACCGGAGCGCAGGCGCCGGCCGTGGCGAGGGCGTACGTCGCGCACCTTCGTGAGCTGCTGCTCGCGCTCGGCGTCTCCGACGTCCGCATGGAGCAGGGGTCGCTGCGCTGCGACGTGAACCTCTCCCTCCGGCCGGACCCGTCGGCCCCCCTCGGCACCCGCTCGGAGACCAAGAACGTCAACTCGCTGCGGTCGGTCGACCGGGCCGTGCGATACGAGGTGACCCGGCAGGCCGGCCTCCTCCTCGGCGGGGGCCGGGTGGT
>JBIOYO010000456.1:0-16535 GCA_044870175.1 Nocardioidaceae bacterium
CTGAGCACACCGGAGGGAACGCCATGGGGGCCCAGAACCATCAACGACGCGCGGCGAAGGCCCAGCGAAGGGCGCGTCGCAAGGAGCGGCGCGGCCCGACCGGCCACCCGCCGCCCGGCGACCACCGGCCCGCGGGTGGCGGCGACTCCTTCCGCGGCGCCTTCCACGACTCCTTCGGCTCCCACACCCCGGACCAGCTCGCGATCGTCGACCTGGAGGTCACCATCACCGTCCAGCGGCTCATGCGCCGCTCCCGGTCGGCCGAGGCTCTCCACGAGGCGGCCCGCGCACTTCGGTTCCGGGTCTCCCACAGCCCCGGCCACCTGCTCCTCACCGCGGTGCGTGACCTCCTCGACCGACTGCTCGTGCCGGTCCTCGAGCACTGGGCGCCTGAGGACCTCGCCGAGCTGGTCCGCCGGCACTGCGGCGCGCACTCGCTGTCCGCACTAGCCGGCCTGCTCCGCCGAGCCGGGGGCATCTCGGGCCTGCCCCTCGACGACAGCTGGCGGGCGGGGGTGGACGCCCTCGGCACGCCGCGCGAGCTGGACGTGTCCACCGACGAGGGGCTGGCGGAGGCGCTGCACCTGGCGGTGCTGCTGGCGCTCGCGCCCGCCGGTGAGCCGGGACGTCCGGCCCCTCGCCGTCCTCGCCGACCGGCTGCCTCGCCCGAGGACGCCAAACGGCTGGCCACGGTTCGGGCGCTCCTCGCCAAGGCCGAGTCGACGCCGTACGACGAGGAGGCCGAGGCGCTCACCGGCAAGGCGCAGGAGCTGGTCACGCGCTACGCCCTGGACCGCCTGCTCGCCGCGGACGGCGACGGCTCGGGTGGCTCCGGCGCGGACCTCGAAGTCCGCCGGATCTGGATCGACCCGCCCTACCCGGACGCCAAGTCGTCGCTGGTCCACGAGGTCGCGGAGGCCAACCGCTGCCGGGCCGTCTACGCCCAGTCCCTCGCGGTGACCACCGTGATCGGCGACCCCGCCGACGTGGCGGCCGTCGAGCTGCTGGTCACGTCCCTTCTCGTCCAGGCCAGCCGGGCGATGCTGCGGCACGGCTCGCACTACGACCGGGCCGGGATGTCACGGACCCGGTCGTTCCGCCGGTCGTTCCTGACGTCGTTCGCGGTGCGCATCGGCCAGCGGCTGAAGGAGGCCACGCTGCACGAGGTCGACACGGCCGACCGCCGGGCGGACCTGCTGCCGGCGCTGCGCACCCACTCCGAACGAGTCGACGAGACGCTCCAGGAGATGTTCCCGCACCTCGTCGAACGCGCGGCCTCCGTGAGCAACGCGGCGGGATGGGCCGCCGGGAGGGTGGCCGCGGACCTCGCGGCGCTGGACGCGCAAACCCAAGTGGGGCCGGCCGGCTAGCCGGTCGCCTCGCGGCGAGGCCCTGGCGGAGTGCCCCCGCGAGGCGGAAGGGCGGCGTCGTCGCCACGCTCCTTCCGGCGACGACCCGGCCCAGGCCGAACCACCCAGAATGACCATTCACACGTCCGGGGAGCGCCGCTAGACCAGCCGTCGACGGCCGTCAGTCCAGTTCCCCCGTTGGGTCATCCGCTCTTCCTTGTTCGACCATGCAGATGACCCGAGAGAGAGGCGTCCTCCAGACCACCGGGCGTGTCGCCTGCCCGGTGGTCGACGAGTGCGCCGGAGAGGTCACCATGGGCAAGACGATCTACAGGAGAGCAGCGTATGCGGCAGTCGCGAGCATTGCCGCCCTCACGCTCACGATACCCGCGGGCGGCGCGACGCCGGCTCAGGCGGGACAGCCGGCCAGCTCGGCATCACTCGCCCAGCCGAGGCCAACGACACCGGGGCGGCTCGCGCCGGACCGGCAGGCTGATCTGGCGGTGGCGGACTCCACAACGGTGGAGCAGCGCGCGTCGATGGCGCTCAGGCTGCAGGTCAAGCGCGAGCGGCTCGCCGACAAGCTCGGCGCGGTGCGTCCCCCGGCCGTGGCGGCGCGCGTCGCACGCGGCAGGCAGACGGTCCGAGCGGCCGAGTCCGAGGTGATGCAGGTCCGGCGCAACACCCGGAACACCCGGGCCACCGCGGTCGCCAGCACGCTGACGGAACCGGCCGCCGCCAACGACGGCAACCAGGTCTACTACACAGGGAACACGTTCGCCTCGTCGTCCGGCAACGCCGGCACGACCTGGGCGGCCTCGGCTCTTCCCGCCGGTCCGGCCGACGCGTCCAGGGCGTGCTGTGACCTGGACGTCATCCGCGCTCACTCACGCGACCGGACATTCAGCTCGCTGCTCTACACCAACGCCGCCCTGACCAACGGCGTCGTGCGGATCTTCGTGCGGTCCAACCCCCAGGCCGCGGCGCTGTGCAGCTACACCATCGACCCGGCTGGCGCGGCCAACAACATCCTGCCGGACTACCCGCACCTGGGGTTGAGCAACGGGTTCTTGTACTTGAGCCTGAACAACCTGACCAACGGGGCGACCTGGGCCGGCGCGCAGGTTCGCCGGTATAACCTGGCCCAGATGTCGGCCTGCCAGTCGACGTCGTTCAACACCTTCACCTGGACCGGGTCTGTGGGCCAGCGGATCCTCACCCCGGTCGAAGGGTCCACCAGCGTCATGTACCTGGGCTCGAACGAGTCCTCGACGTCCTTCCGGGTGTTCTCGTGGCCGGAGTCCAGCACGTCGGTTACCTCGGCGCTGAGGACCCTCGGAGCGTCGACGTTCGCGAACCCCGACTGCCGCGGCGGCACGGGCAACTTCGACTTCATCCAGAGGTCGACGGCCTGGAGCATCGCGGGCTTCAGGTTGCGCGGGGCGACCGGTGGCGGCCAGGTCACCTTCTGGTGGCCAGTGGCGGCTGACTCCAGCCACCCCCAGGCCCACCTGCACGGTGCCGCCCTGCGCACCAGCGACCTCGCGGTGATCGCGCAGCCTCCGGTGTGGAACTCGAGCACCTGCTTCGGCTATCCGGCCGTGGCGTCGAACGTCTTCGGCGAGTACGGGATGTCGATTGGGGTCGGTGGTCGTGCGGGCGGCAGTGGGACGGCAGCCCGTGGTGCCGTGCTGGTGGACGACGGCGACAGTGCCGGGATCTTCTTCCCCGTGTACCAGGTGACCGCGACGGGAACCCACAACCGGTCCGACGAGCGCTACGGCGACTACTTCACGGTCCGGACCAACGCCCGGTGCCAGAACGCCTGGGTGGCCACCAACTATGCCCTGCTCAACGGGAACACGACCTCGGCGCACGTCAACGCCCGGTACGTCGAGATGCAGAGCTCCCTCGACTCGCCCTGCTGATGCGCGTACGCCGCAACCAGCTCTCGGGAAGGGCCGGCTTCCACCGCGGAGGCCGGCCTTCCCGTGCGCCCTACCGGACCTCGAAGGGTGCCGAGACTGCGCGCAACCCGGTGTCGCCGGCCGTCCCGGACGTTCCCCAGGGAACGACGAGCCGGTACACCCCGCCCGTCATGGGCTGGCCCTCCGCGGCCAACCCGGCAGGATCGATCCGGATCGTGCGGGCGTGCTGGGGGGGGATCTCGAGCACCGCCTGCTGGCGCTCCGACCCGCAGGACTCCAAGGGCACCCACCCGCTGGAGGTCCGGCGCTCCAGCACCGCGATCGAGCAGCCGGTCCGAAGGTCCTCCACGTAGATGGCCGACCGGGTGCCGTTGGCCACCGTGGCAACGAGGGGTTCCGCAGCGCCGAACGCCGCCTGCGTCAGCCGGAGCACCACCCCCTCCCGGGGGACCGAGGTCGCCACGCCCATGGGCCCGTCCTCGCCGCCCGGGGCCCACGGGTGAGCGGTGCCCGTCGGTTGCGGATCGTCCGGCTCCGCCAGCCCTGCCCCGTCGGAGCCGCCCTCGTCGGGGTTCTCGACCGGCGCGCATCCGGCCCCGGCCACCACGACCAGGGATGCCAGCGCGCCAGCGAACCGGATGCAGTGCACGGTCGGACCCTCCTCGCTTCTGCCGGTCGGTGGTCTGCCCCTTGGACGCGCCCACGGCCTCGGCCGTTCCGCATGATATGCCTCCGCTGACCAGCCGGGCCGGGTAGGCGGGCACCGGGTCCGTAACCCGGTCGGCACGGTCAGCCGGCGCGCAGCGCGGCCCGCAGCCGGTCGGGGTCGACCCGCCAGAAGTCGTGCTGGCGCCCGTCGACCATCGTGACGGGGACCTCCTCGCCGTATCTCGCGGTCAGTTCGGCGTCGTCGCTGATGTCGAGCTCGACGAAGCTCTCGCCGAGCTCACCGCAGACGTCGGCGACGGTCGCACGCGCGACATCGCACAGGTGGCACCTCGGGCGGGTGTAGAGGACGACCCGCGCTCGCGAGGCCTCGGGACGAACCGCCGCGTCGCTCACTGCAGCAGCCCCAGGTTGCGGCGCCGGGCGGCCGCGCGGAGGCGGCCCTTGGACACCTTCCCGGTCACGGTGTGCGGGAGGGCCGCCACGACGTGCACCGTGGTCGGCCGCTTGAACCTCGCGAGCCGCTCGGCGCAGTGCGCGTTGACCCGGGCGACGAGCAGGTCGGGATCGACATCCTCCTCCGCGCGGACGAAGGCCACGACCGTCTCGCCCGTCGCCGCGTCCGGCTCTCCGATGACCGCGGCCTGCGCCACGCCGTCGACCTCGGCGACAACCTCTTCGACCTCCACCGGGTAGACGTTGAAGCCCGACACGACGACCACGTCGTCGAGGCGGTCGACGAGGAAGAGGTCGCCGTCGCCGTCGAGGAAGCCGACGTCCCCCGTGGCCAGCCAGCCGTCGACCGGGCCGTCCGCGGCGTCGGGCCAGTAGCCGTCGAAGAGGTTGTCCCCACTGACCTCGATCTCACCGGCGTCCTCGCCCTCGGGCTCACGGCCGGCGTCGTCGC
This sequence comes from Nocardioidaceae bacterium, assembly GCA_044870175.1. GTDB lineage: Bacteria > Actinomycetota > Actinomycetes > Propionibacteriales > Nocardioidaceae > JBIOUF01. The sequence continues at coordinate 4,851 of JBIOYO010000456.1, forward strand.
GCAGCCGCAAACGGACACCCGGGAGCGCCGACCCGACCGAGCCGGCCTTCACCGACGTGCTGCACAGCGTCGAGGTGACCACCGGCCCGGCCTCGGTGAGGCCGTAGCCCTGGTGCACCGTCAGGCCGGTGCGAGCCTGGATGTCGGTGACCAGGCCGGGCGTCATCGGGGCCGCGCCCGACAGCAGCAGCCGGACCCCTGACAGCCGGTGACCGAGGTCGTCCACGGCCCGCCACGCCGCGAAGATCTGCGGCGCTCCCGGGACGACGGTGACCCCCTCCCGGACGACCACGTCCAAGGAGTCCTCGACGTCGAACCCGTCCAGGAGCACCAGCCGGGCGCCGCGCCGGACCACATGCCCGAGCACTGCGTTGAGCCCGTACACGTGGTGCAGCGGCAGGACGCCGAGCACGACGTCGTCAGGGCGGACCATCGGGGGCTCGACCGCCGCAGCCTGCTCCACGTTGGCCAGGAGGGCGCGGTGGCTCAGCATCGCCGCGCGCGGTTGAGTCGAGGTGCCGGAGGTGTAGAGGAGGACGGCCAGCTTCTCGGGGTCGGTGGCCCGCGGCAGCGGCGCCGGCAACGCGGCAACCAGGTCGGCGTACGACGTCTCACCCGGCAGGGTCGGCGCGTCCAGCACCACCACGTGCGGCAGCGGCGTGCGCGCACGCAGTCCCTCGTCGGCCGCCTCCAGTGCGTCGCCGAGACCCGCCACCGCCGCGCGCACGGCCGTGACCGTGCTGCGGTCCGCCACGACCAGCCTGGCGCCGCTGTCCGCGACCATGCGGACCAGCTCCCCGGTGGCGGCACGAGGGTTCACCGGCACAGCGACCAGCTGAGCTCGCAGCAGCCCGAAGTACGCCGCGACCAGCTCCACCCGGTTGGCCACCACCAGGACCACCCGGTTGCCGGCCACCGCGCCGAGGGTGCCCAACCCGGCCGCGACCCTGGTCGCGGCGTCGTCCAGCTCGCGCCAGGTGGCTCCGCGGCCGGTCGCCGGCTCCACCACCGCGACCGCCTCGCCGGACCGGTGGGCGGCGGCGGCAAGGAGCTCGGCCACGTTCGCGGTCGCCCTGCCGGTCACCTTGGGAAGTGTGTCACAGCGCCCGTGGTCAACCTTCGGCCACCGTTTGCCCGCCGTTGGTTCCCGGCGTGGCCCGGCGGCGTCCCGCGCTGTCTAGTCTTGTGCGCATGAACGCTGGCCGCGCCCTCCGAGGCCCGCGACGAGACCCCCGACGCGGCTACCGCCGAGACCTCCGGATGCGGTCGGTGCTGGCCGGAGAGGCCTCGGCGGCTGCGGCCGAGGTGGAGAGCTCGCTGCTCACTGCGCCCGACCCCACTGCGGCGGCCTTCTTCGACGTCGACAACACGATCATGCAGGGCGCGTCGCTGTTCCACATGGCCCGCGGGCTCTACCGGCGCCGGTTCTTCAGCACCCGGGACATCCTGCGGTTCGCGTGGCAGCAGGCGCAGTTCGTGATCGGCGGGGTGGAGGACCCCGAGCACATGGCTCAGGCGCGCTCGTCGGCGCTGGGGTTCATCGCGGGCCACACTGCGGCGGAGCTCGAGGCGCTCGGGGAGGAGATCTTCGACGAGGAGATGGCCGCACGGATCTGGCCCGGCACCCGAGCGCTCGCCCAGATGCACCTGGACCATGGCCAGCGGGTGTGGCTGGTCACGGCAGCCCCGGTCGAGCTGGCCCGGACGATCGCGCGACGGCTGGGCCTTACCGGGGCGCTCGGCACGGTCGCGGAGCAGGAGGACGGCGTCTACACCGGCCGGCTGGTCGGGGACCTGCTGCACGGGCCGGCCAAGGCCGAGGCGGTGCAGGCGCTCGCGGAGGCGGAAGGGCTGGACCTCGCCCGGTGCGCGGCGTACTCCGACTCCCACAACGACCTGCCGATGCTGAGCCTGGTGGGGGACCCCTGCGTGATCAACCCGGACAGCAAGCTCCGTGAGCACGCGAAGCGGCACGGCTGGCGCATCCGCGACTACCGGACGCGGCGCCGGGCAGCCAAGATCGGCCTGACCGCGGCCGCAGTCGCCGGCGCCACAGCCGGCGCGGTTGCCGCCGCGCTGCGGGTGCGGGGGCGCGACGCCGCCTGACCGTTTCGTGCTACCCGAACACCGACCTGCGCTGCATCAGCAGCGCGTAGAGGTTCTGCTGGATGGACTCGCGGACCTGGTCGGTGATCTCGAACACCAGCATCGGGTCGTCGGCGGCCTGCGCGTCGTAGCTGTCAGTGCGGATCGGCTCGCCGAACTCGATCACCCACTTCGACGGCAGCGGAACCATCCCGAGCAGGCCCAGCCACGGGAAGAACGGCGTGATCGGGATGTACGGCAGGCCGAGCAACCGGGCCAGCGCGGGGACGTTGCCCACCATCGGGTAGATCTCCTCGGCTCCGACGACCGAGCAGGGCACGATCGGTACGCCGGTCGCGACGGCCGCGGCGACGAAGCCCCCTCGGCCGAACCGTTGCAGCTTGTAACGCTCGGAGTACGGCTTGCCGATGCCCTTGAACCCTTCCGGCCAGACTCCCACCAGCTCCCCGCCGGACAGCATCCGCTCGGCGTCCTCCAAGCACGCCAACGTGGCGCCGCTTCTGCGGGCCAGCTCACCGAGGTATGGCAGCCGGAACACCAGGTCCGCGCCCAGCGGCCGGAGGTGCCGGCCGGTGTGCTTGCGAACGACGTAGGTGGTGACGAGTCCGTCGAGAGGCAGGGTGCCGGAGTGGTTCGACACCACCAGAGCGCCACCGTCGCTTGGCAGGTTGTCCAGGCCGCGCACCTCGACCCGGAACCACCGCTCGGCGAGGGGGCGTATCGCCGCCATCAGGAAGCGGTCGGTGACCTCCGCGTCGAGGCCGTACTCGTCCACGGCGTAGTCGCCGGTGATCCTCCTCCGCAGGAACCCGAGCAGCTCGGCGAGGTCGCGCTCCCAGGTCTCGCCGAACACCTCCTTCGCCGCCCTGCCGAGGACGGCCAGCACGGGAGTGAGGTCGGGACCTCGGCCCCGGCCAGCAGTATGGGCGGGCGCGGACTCGGCGGGCGTGGCCGCCTCAGCGTCGCCGGCCGGGTCGGAGAGCACCTCGTCGGCGACCTCACGCAGCCAGACCGGCCCGGGTGGCTCCGGACCCTGGCTGTCGGCACGCCCGGAGCCGCTGCACGCCGGGCCGGGCTGGGTGTCGGGCTGGCTTTCGGGCTGGCGTCCGGGCCGCTCGTCGTCCCGCTCCTCGGGCGTCGAGCTCGCTTCCGGCGGCGGGGCGGCCGGCTGGGGCGCGTGCGGCTGCTCCGGGTCCGGTCCGGCGGGCGCGTCGGGACCCGGGGGGCCTCCGCCCGGTCGGCCGGCGAGGTCCCGGGAGGAGGTCGAGGGCTTGTTCCGGCCGGTGCCGCGTCCCGGCCGTCCTCGGGTGCCCAGGTGGATGATCTCCGCGTCAGCCATGCTCGCTCATCCTTCGCCCACGCCCTGACCCGATCCACGGCCCGCGCCGCCGCCGGCACCGACCCTCTGGACGACGTCCTGCACGACGTGCGGCCCGGTCGGCTGGCTGCGCGCGGCCGCGACCAGGCGCTCCGCGGCGAGCACCGGGTGCCGCCCGTCGAGCGGTGCCTGCGGCAGCGACGCGCCGAAGTCGAGCAGCGTCTGCTCGGTGGTGCTCGACGGCTCGAAGCCCAGCTCGGTGCGCATGCGGCTGGTGTCCAGACCGCGGCCGTAGGTGACGAACCGGATCTGCTCCGGGGAGAAGTCGGGCAGCCCGAGCTTGGACTGGCGGACCACCGAGGCGAGCGAGCCGAGCGCGAACCCGGGCACGGAGACGACGGGGCGGCCCAGCTTGCGGATCGCCTGCGACAGCAGCAGCACGCCGTCGCCCGCGACGTTGAAGGTGCCGTGGACGCCGGCGAACGCCGCGTGGTGGAGCACCGCCACCAGGTCGTCGTGGTGCAGGAGCATGAACCGGGCGTCGAAACCACTGGGCTTGGGGATCGCCGGCATCCGGAGGTAGTCCGCGAGCGGCGACCGCAGGTACGGCGCCAGCGTGGTGGCGTTGCGCACGGTGGTGACGGTCACGTCGGGACGGCGCCGGGAGAACCCGCGGACGTAGCCCTCGATCTCCAGCACGTCCTTGGGGTAGCCCGACCGGGGCACGTGGCGCGGGGTCATCTCCTCGGTGAACATGGCCGGGTCGCGGCTGGAGGAGCCGTACACCTCTGCGGAGGACTTGACCACCAGGCGCTCCAGGCTCGGCGACCGCTGGCAGGCCGCCAGCAGCTGCATCGTGCCGATGACGTTGTGCTCCTTCATCGACATCCTCCCCCCGACGTCGGCGGCGGACGCGACGACGCTGGTGTGCACCACGGTGTCGACGTCCTCCCCCGCGATCACCTTGGCGATCACCGGGTTGCGGATGTCGGCACGCACGAAACGCACCGTCCCCAGGTCGCCACGCGGTGGCAGGACGTCGACGCCGATGACCCGGCTGACCCTGGGGTCGCCTGCGGCGCGCAGTGCGACGCGGCGGCCGAGGTCGAGAGAGACCCCCGTGACCAGGACGATGCGACCCATGTGTGGCTGACCTTGCTGAGCGTTCTCGCCGAAGACCTACTTACTTACCCAGCCTGCGCCGCTGCACGCGCGTCTTCTTCAGCAGCTTGCGGTGCTTCTTCTTCGCCATGCGCTTGCGGCGCTTCTTGATGACAGAACCCACTCAACCGACCTTTCGGACCTGGGGGCCGCGGACGTCCCCCGCCGGCGGCTCTGAGGGCCAGCGTATCGGCACGGCAGAGGGCGCGCCCGCACGGACCCAGGGCGCAGCGAGCGCGACCGGTCAGCCGGTCTGGAAGAAGCTGCGGCGCAGGTACTCGTCCACCGCGTCCTCCGGGACCCGGAACGACCGGCCCACCCGGACCGCGGGCAGCTCACCGGAGTGGACCAGGCGGTAGACGGTCATCTTCGACACGCGCATCACGGCGGCGACCTCCGCGACGGTCAGGAACTTCACACCTGAGATGTCCCCGGAGCTCGACTCGGCCATGTGACACCGCGCTTTCACCGCACACACGCCCCCCGGCTTCCCCACCGGAGGCTCCACGATGTGCTGTGGTGAGAATAGAGCCTCATGTGACGGATGGGGAACCCCTCAGCCGTCGCGGCGTTCTCCGCCTGCCCGCCGTGGCGACGAAGAGCCGGGGGCGCGACCACGCGATCACCGCACCGCCGAGCAGGTGACCACCGACGGTGACCCTGCCGGCCAGAAGACCCGACCCCACAGTCTCCTCATCGAAGAACTGGGGAGGCGACCACAAGATCACCGCACCGCGGAGCAGGTGACCACCGCGTTGACGCTGCCGGCCAGAAGACCCGACCCGCACAGCGTCTCCCCATCCCTGGCCGCAGACGGGCACTCACTTACGGCAGGTAGTCCAGGCCGTTGAGGGGGAAGACCGACTCCCGGGTGGCCTGGATGGCCCGGTCCAGCCAGGTCGCCGGGTCGTAGCCCTCTCTCCAGTCCCGGTACGCCGGGGAACGGCCGTCGGTCATGCGCAGCGGCCCGGGCCGGCCGGTCCGGCGCCCGACGTGCTCGCGCCACGCCGGCGGGACCGCGGTGCCGGGGGAGAGCGGCCGGCCGGCCACGATCGAGAGCAGGTGCGTCCAGGAGCGGGGCACCACGTCCACCACGGCGTACCCGCCTCCGCCGGTGGCCAGCCACCGCCCGCCGGCGGCCTCGTGGGCCAGCTCGTGCAGGGCGAGATACGTCGCCCGGTGCCCGTCGACGGACAGCATCAGGTGCGTGAGCGGGTCCTCCTGGTGGGAGTCGCAGCCCTGCTGGGTGACCAGCACGTCGGGGGCGAACTCGCGGACCAGCGGCGGCACCACCGCGTGGAAGGCCCGCAGCCAGCCGGCGTCGCCGGTGCCGGGGGGCAGCGCCACGTTGACCGCGGAGCCCTCCGCGCCCCGGCCCCCCACGTCCTGGGGGAACCCGGTGCCGGGGAACAGCATCTGGCCGGTCTCGTGCAGGCTGATCGTGAGCACCCGGGGCTCGTTCCAGAAGATGCCCTCGACGCCGTCGCCGTGGTGGGCGTCGACGTCGACGTACGCCACCCGCTGCGCGCCGTGGTCGAGCAGCCAGCGGATCCCTACGGCGACGTCGTTGTAGACGCAGAAGCCGGCGGCGCGCTCGACCATCGCGTGGTGCAGGCCCCCGGTGATGCTGGCCGCGTGCAGCGCATCGCCCTCCCACACCCGGCGGGCCGCCTCGACCGTCGCGCCGACGACGTGGGCGGCCGCCTCGTGCATGCCCTTGAAGCACGGGTCGTCCTCGGTGCCGAGGCCGCGGCGCGGGTCAGCACCGGCCAAGGGGTCGGCCCCGCCGCGCTGCACCGCCTCGATGAAGGCGGGCTCGTGCACGGTGGCGATGAGGTCGTCGCCGGCCATCGGCGCGCGGACGATCTCCAGCCCGCCCGGCCCGGTGACGCCGAGCTCACCGGCGAGCCGCATGGTCAGGTCGACACGAATGGGGTTCATCGGGTGCGTGGCGCCAAAGTCGTACTCGCACAGGGACTGGTCGAACACGACGCAGGCCGTTCCCGCCATGCCAGCGACCCTACTCCCGTGGCCGGCGCCGCCTGGAGCGACTCAGGTCTGCTCCGCCAGCGCGCGCGATCGGTCGCGCGCCGCCTCCAGCGCGGTGAGGAACGCCGCACGCACCTTGTGGTCCTCCAGCTCACGCACCGCCGCGGCGGTGGTGCCGCCGGGGGACGTGACCCGCTCCCGGAGCACGGTGGGGTGCTCGCCGGTCTCCCGCAGCAGCTTGGCCGAGCCGACGACCGTCTGCACGACCAGCTCGGTCGAGGTCGACCGGGGGAGGCCCAGGTGCACGCCCGCCTCGATCATGGCCTCGACGACGAAGAACAGGTACGCCGGCCCGGAGCCGCTGATCGCGGTCACGGCGTCCTGCTGCTTCTCCGGCACCCGCAGCACCTTGCCGGTGGAGGCGAGCAGCGACTCGGCCTCCAGCAGGTGCTCCTCGTCGCAGTGCGAGCCGGCCGAGATCGCGGCCATCCCCTCGTCCACCAGCGCGGGCGTGTTGGGCATGACCCGGACCACGGCGACCCCCTCGGGGAGACGGGACTCGATGTACGCCGACGTGATGCCTGCGGCCAGCGACACCACCAGCTGCCCCGGACGCACGTGCGGCGAGAGCTCCTCGAGCAGGTCGCCCATGTCCTGAGGCTTCACCACCAGGGCGAGGGTGTCCGCGCGCCGGGCGGCGCCGACGGTGTCGACCACCTCGACGCCGTACCGCTCCTCGAGCTCGGCGACCCGCTCCGGGCGCTTCTCGACGACCAGCAGCGTCTCGGGGTGGCGGCCGGCCCGGATGAGCCCGGACAGCAGCGTCTCACCCATCACCCCCGCGCCGACCACGGCGACCAGAGCGCCCATGTGCTCCTCCTCGTGCCTCGCGGGCGCAAGGCTACGCCTGCCGCCACCACAGGTTGACCGCGTAGTCCACGACCAGCCCGTCGTGCTCGGCCAGCGCCGCGGTCGCGGTCGCCGGGTCGAGCTCGATGCGGGCCACCGCCTCCAGGTCCGGCCGCGAACAGAACCGCCACTCCAGCAGCAGCGGGACCCGGGTCCACCCGCGGGTCGCCCAGAACCGCTCGACCGCGGACGGGTCGACCCGGGGGAAGCCGCGCCGGAACCACCGGCCGAACGTCGAGCGGGTCGCGTCGTTGTCGACGACGAAGGCCGTGCCGCCGCGGCGGAGGACCCGGTCGAGCTCGGGCAGCCCCGGCTCGCAGCCGGGGCCGAGGAAGTACGCCCACCGCGCGTGCGCCACGTCGACGGACGCGGCCGGCAGCGGCAGCCGCTGCGCGACCCCCCGCTCGACCCGGACGTTCGGCCACGCCGCCGTACGCCGGCGAGCCGCCGCCACCAGCCCCGGGTGCGGCTCGACGCCGGTCACCGAGCGAGCCGCGGCGGCGAAGCGGGGAAGGTGGAACCCGGTGCCGCAGCCGATGTCGAGCACGTCACGGCCGGCCCAGTCCGCGATGTCGCGCATGGCCGCCTCCAGGCGCCCGTCGGTGTCGAAGGCGCGGTTCTCCAGCTCGTACGTCGCGGGCGTGCGCCAGATGTTCGGCGACGGCACCGCCCCCACCGCCGGTCGAGCGGCTTCGCCGCTCAGATGCGCACCGGACCGTACCGGGTGCTGAGCTGCGCGGCGACCAACCCCGGGACCCCGTTGGGCCCCACCCACTCGACCTTCACGTCCTCCAGGGGGCCCTCGACCGGCCGGCCCAGCCACGAGCTCACCCGGTTGGGGTCTCCGGCGATCTCGAGGGCGTCGAGGTGCAGCTGCCCGCTCGCCCCCAGCGAGGGGTGCTCGTCGTAGTCCTCCCACTCCACGAAGAACGGCAGCTGCGGGTCGGACTGCAGGCCCTTCACACCGATCTGCCTCCAGCGCAGCTCATGCCCGTCCGGACGCCACCGGTTGCCGGGGACGGCCTCCCGGCCGAGCCGGCGCTCGACCACGGCGATGTCCTTGACCGCCACCACCCAGCCCAGCCACCCGCCGCCCAGCTCGGAGCGGGCGCGGACCGCCTGCCCGAACGGCACCTTGTCCGTGACCGGGTGGTCGAGCACGCCGACCACCTCCAGGTAGGTGCCGGCCGACAGCGGCAGCACCATGTTGCGGGTGCCGAACCGCGGATGGATCCCCCCGTCGACGAACGCCTCCCCCAGCTGGTCACCGATGCGTTGCGCGGTGCCGGTCAGGCCGTCCGGGCCGGCGGCGTACGACAGGTGGTCCAGGCGCATGGTCGCCATTGTCGCCACGACTGCGCCCGTGCAGGACAGCGGGGTGAGGCGTCCGGCCCGGCGGCCCTTGTGCCCGCGCCGTTGTGGGTGAAGGGTTGACCCCTATCGTTCCAGCACGGGTGACGACAGCCTTGAGGAGGCATCCGCGTGGCAGGCAGATCCACGGGCAGCCCAGCCGGCGGCCAGGCGACGGGGCGGGTGCCCGCCGTCGACCGGCCGGAGGCGATCCGCAACGTGGCCCTGGTCGGGCCCGCGGGCTCCGGCAAGACCACACTGGTCGAGACCCTTCTGGTCTCGGCCGGTGTGCTGTCCAGGGCCGGTTCGACGGTCGACGGGACCACGGTGTGCGACTTCGAGGAGGCCGAGCAGCGTCAGCAGCGGTCGGTCGGCCTGTCGCTCGCCCCGCTGGTGCACGAGGGGGTCAAGGTCAACCTGGTGGACACGCCCGGGTACGCCGACTTCGTCGGCGAGCTTCGGGCGGGGCTGCGGGCGGTGGACTGCGCGATGTTCGTCATCGCCGCCAACGAGGGCGTGGACGCTCCGACCCGGGGGCTGTGGCGGGAGTGCGAGGCCATCGGCATGCCCCGCGCGGTCGTGGTCACGAAGCTGGACCATGCCCGCGCCGACTACGACGGTGTGGTGGCGCAGGCGCAGGCGGCCTTCGGCGACCGCGTGGTCCCGGTGTACCTGCGCGAGAGCGACCGGCTGGTCGGCCTGCTCAGCGACGACCACGAGCACGACGAGCAGCGGGGCTCGCTCATCGAGGCGGTCATCGAGGAGTCCGAGGACGAGTCCCTCATGGAGCGCTACCTAGGCGGCGAGGAGGTCGACCCCGACCTGCTGGTCAAGGACCTGGAGCAGGCCGTGGCGAAGGGCCACTTCCACCCCGTCGTACCCGTGGACGCAACGACCGGCGTCGGCGCCCAGCAGCTGCTCGACCTGGTGGTCGCCGGGTTCCCGTCGCCGCCGGAGCACCCGCTGCCGGCGGTGTTCACCCCGGCCGGCAAGGAGGCCCCCCCGATCAGCTGCGACCCTGAGGGGCCGCTGGTCGCGGAGGTGGTCAAGACGACGTCGGACCCGTACGTCGGACGGGTGTCGCTGGTCCGGGTGTTCTCCGGCACGATCCGCCCGGACGCCACCGTGCACGTGTCCGGTCACTTCTCCGCCTTCTTCGGCGAGGACCGGGGGCATGAGGACCACGACGAGGACGAGCGCATCGGCGTGCTCTCCGCACCGCTCGGCAAGCAGCAGCGACCGGTCGACCTCGTGGTCGCCGGCGACATCTGCGCGATCGGCAAGCTCTCCCGCGCGGAGACCGGTGACACCTTGTCCGACAAGGACTCCCCGCTGGTGCTGCGGCCGTGGGACATGCCCGAGCCACTGCTGCCGCTGGCCGTCGAGGCGCGCGCCAAGGCCGACGAGGACAAGCTGTCCCAGGGCCTGCAGCGGCTGGTCGCGGAGGACCCGACGCTGCGCGTGGAGCACAATCCCGAGACCCATCAGATCGTGCTGTGGTGCATGGGCGAGGCGCACGCCGACGTGCTCGTGGACCGGCTGGCGAACCGCTACGGCGCGACCGTCGACCAGGTCGAGCTGCGGGTGCCCCTGCGGGAGACCTTCGCCTCGACCGGCCAGGGACACGGCCGGCACGTGAAGCAGTCCGGCGGCCACGGGCAGTACGCCGTCTGCGACGTGACCGTCGAGCCGCTCCCCGAGGGCGGCGGCTTCGAGTTCCTCGACAAGGTCGTCGGCGGCGCCGTACCCCGGCAGTTCATCCCGTCGGTGGAGAAGGGCGTGCGCGCCCAGATGGAGAAGGGGGTCACCGCCGGCTACCCGGTCGTCGACATCCGGGTGACCCTCACCGACGGCAAGGCGCACAGCGTGGACTCCTCCGACATGGCCTTCCAGACCGCCGGTGCCCTGGCGCTGCGGGAGGCCGCCTCGTCGGCCCGCACCTCACTCCTCGAGCCCGTCGTGGAGCTCGCGGTCACGGTGCCCGACGACCTGGTCGGCACCGTGATGGGCGACCTGTCCGGCCGACGAGGCCGGGTGCTGGGGTCGGAGTCCGTGGGCGACGAGCGCACCACCGTCCGCGCGGAGGTGCCGGAGATCGAGATCGTCCGCTACGCCATCGACCTGCGGGCGTTCTCCCACGGCGCGGCGACCTTCACCCGGAAGTTCGTCCGCTACGAGCCGATGCCCGACAACATCGCCGCGAAGATCCTTCAGAAGCAGGAGCGCTGAGCGGAAGCGCCGAGCGATTTGGCGTCATTGGCGGCGGAGTGACGCACCGAGGGCTCCGGATGAGTGGGTTTCGTTCTGCTCGACAGCGAGCGGATGGCCGCTGCCAGCCTCCGTCGCACAGCGGGTGCCCCCCGCTACGGTGACGAGAGAGCCAACTTCCCCAAGGAGCGATCCTGTGGCCACGAACAGCTCGATCGAGTGGACCGAAGTCACCTGGAACCCAGTCACCGGATGCGACCGCGTCGCTGCCGGCTGCGACAACTGTTACGCCTTAGCGCTAGCTAAGCGCCTCAAGGCGATGGGACTCGAGAAGTACCACCACGATGGCGATCCACGAACGTCTGGGCCTGGCTTCGGTGTCACCATCCACCCGGCCTCGCTCGACCAGCCACGCAAGTGGCGATCGCCCAAGGTCGTCTTCGTTAACTCAATGAGCGACCTCTTCCACGCCCGCGTGCCGCTGAGCTTTGTCCGCGACGTCTTCGACGTTATGGCCAGCCGGCCGGCGCGCTTGGTAAGCACCTGGTAGGTGTGCTGCGGCGTCTCGGCCATAACGTCGAAGACGTCGCGGACAAAGCTCAGCGGCACGCGGGCGTGGAAGAGGTCGCTCATTGAGTTAACGA
>JBIOYO010000457.1:0-5496 GCA_044870175.1 Nocardioidaceae bacterium
GACCGCCTCGGGCCGGTCCCGGAGCGCCCGGGCGGTCCACAGCGGCCCGCTGATGTCGATCCCGCGGTCCTCCAGGGCGTTGGACAGGCCGCCGTCCAGGACCACCACGTCCTGCTCGGGCCGGGCGGCGGCGTCCCGGCCGGCCGGTGCTCCCTGCGCGGCCATGGGGCCAGTGTGATCCTGGCGCTCCAGGGCAGCGCCGGTGCCTCACCGGGCACGACCCCACCGCCGTGGTGTCGGCAGGAGGGTGACCCTGCCTAGCGTGGGTCACTCCTTCCGACCCGCAAAGGGGGCGAGCCGCCATGACGTACGGCGCAGTGGAGCTCGACGACCCGCACGAGTACAAGGCCCGGATCAAGCAGGAGCTCGGCGGCAACCGCGGCCTCGCAGCGCTCCTGCAACGCCACGACCAGACCAACTTCGACTTCTGGGTGGCCAAGGACGGGACGATCTGGATCTCCGACAACGGCGAGGGCGGCAAGGACGGGGTCAAGACCGAGGTCAACTTCTTCGACCTCTGGCCGCACCTCAAGCCCGACGAGCCTGTAGTGGCCGCACAGCCGGACCGCGGCTTCGGCCTCGACCCCGCCGACATCAGCGACGGCGAGCCGCAGCCGGGTGACCTCTACGTCGGCGACGACGACGTCACCTACTACGTCGCCCGCGACGGCCAGTCCTACCCCGTTGCGGAGGACGACCGGGGCAACACCTACGTCATCGGCAGCGACGGCGCGTGGCACTGGACCGGGGAGTACTGAGGGTTCCGGGGACCGGAGCCGCGCCCTCTAGGGTGGCGGGATGAGCGGCTCATCGGGTCCACGCACCAACCTGCGCGATCGGCTCCGGGCGGTCCTGCCGTCGGTGCGCGAGGACCTGGAGCGGCTGGTGCGGATCCCCTCGGTGAGCGCGCTGCCCGAGCACGCCGGCGACGTACGGCGGTGCGCCGACGAGACCGCCCGGCTGCTCGGCGAGGCCGGGTTCGACGACGTCCGCATCCTCTCCGCAGCGGGGGGCGCGCCGGCCGTCGTCGCGCGCCGGCCGGCCCCGGAGGGCGCTCCGACGGTGCTGCTCTATGCCCATCACGACGTCCAACCGGTGGGCGACGCGCCCGACTGGGACAGCGCGCCGTTCGAGCCGACCGAACGCGGCGACCGGCTGTACGGTCGCGGCGCAGCCGACGACAAGGCCGGCATCGCCGCCCACCTGGGGGCGGTCCGGGCACACGGTGCCGGCCTTCCGGTCGGCGTGACCGTGTTCGTGGAGGGCGAGGAGGAGGTCGGCTCGCCGACGCTGGAGGCGTTCCTCGCCGAGCACCGCGACCTGCTCCGCTCCGACGTCATCGTCATCGCCGACTCCAGCAACTGGGACGTCGGCGTCCCGGCGCTCACCACCAGTCTGCGTGGGCTGGTCGACTGCGTGGTCGAGGTGCGCACGCTCGAGCACGCCGTCCACTCCGGGATGTGGGGCGGCGTCGTCCCCGACGCGCTGACCGCGACGGCCCGGCTGCTCGGGACCCTCCACGACGACCGTGGCAACGTCGCGGTCGCCGGACTGGTCAGCGGGGACGCGGCCGACGTCGACTACCCCGTGGACCGGCTGCGGGCAGAGAGCGGCGTCGCCGCCGGGGTCGAGCTGGTCGGCGACGGTCCCGCGGTCGCCCGGCTGTGGACCCGTCCAGCGCTCGCGGTCATCGGTCTCGACGTCACCAGCACGGCGCAGGCCAGCAACACCCTCATCCCGGTGGTCCGGGCGAAGGTGTCGCTCCGGGTGGCCCCTGGCGACACGGCGGCCAACGCGATGGCGTGCCTGCGCCGGCACCTCGAGACGCACGCCCCGTGGGGTGCCCAGGTCACCGTCACCGAGGGCGAGCAGGGGGAGCCGACCCGGATCGACGCCACCGGCCCGGCGTACGACGCGGCCCGGGCGGCGTTCCGCGAGGCCTGGGACGGCGCCGAACCCGTCGACATGGGGATCGGCGGGTCGATCCCGTTCATCGCGGCGTTCCGGGACGCCTTCCCGGAGGCCGCCGTGCTGGTGACCGGGGTCGAGGACCCGGACACCCGGGCGCACGGCGCGAACGAGGGGCTGCACCTGGCCGAGTTCGAGCGGGTCTGCCTGGCGGAGGCCCTGCTGCTGGCCGACGTCGCCACGGCCCTCGCCGGCGGGGCCGCCACGTAGACTCAGGGCCGTGTCGCGACCCCAACGCCCCGCACCCCAGCGGCCCGGCGACGGACGGCTGACCCACGAGCTCGACCCCCGGGAGCGGGGCCCACAGGACGCCTGCGGGGTGTTCGGCGTCTGGGCGCCCGGCGAGGACGTGGCCAAGCTGACCTACTTCGGCCTCTACGCGCTGCAGCACCGGGGCCAGGAGTCGGCGGGCATCGCGGTGAGCAACGGCAGGCAGATCCTGGTCTACAAGGACATGGGCCTGGTCTCCCAGGTCTTCGACGAGAGCACGCTGGAGAGCCTCAAGGGGCACCTCGCCGTCGGCCACACCCGCTACTCGACGACCGGCGCGAGCACCTGGCACAACGCTCAGCCGACGTTCAAGCCCACCGCGGCCGGCTCGATCGCCCTGGCCCACAACGGCAACCTGACCAACACCTTCGAGCTCGCCGAGCGGGTCGCCAGCCTGCCGCCGGCCGCCGGTGAGCTGGACATCCCGTCGCGGCAGACCGCCAACGCGGCCGCCACCAACGACACCAGCCTGGTCACCACCCTGCTCGCCTCCGACCACGACCGCACCGTCGAGCAGTCGGCGGTCGCGGTCCTGCCCACCGTGAGGGGCGCGTTCTCGTTCGTCTTCATGGACGAGCACACCCTCTACGCCGCCCGCGACGCCCACGGCATCCGCCCCCTGGTCCTCGGCCGGCTGGAGAACGGCTGGGTGGTCGCGTCGGAGGACGCAGCGCTGGCCACCATCGGCGCCAGCGTGGTGCGCGAGGTCGAGCCGGGCGAGCTGGTGGTCATCGACGAGTCCGGGCTGCGCTCGCACCGCTTCGCGACGCCGCTGCCGAAGGGCTGCGTCTTCGAGTACGTCTACCTGGCCCGTCCCGACGCGACCATCGCCGGCCGGTCGGTGCACGAGGCCCGGGTCGAGATGGGCCGCCGGCTCGCGGCGGCGTACCCCGTGCAGGCGGATCTGGTGATCCCGGTCCCCGAGTCCGGCACCCCGGCGGCAATCGGGTACGCCGAGGCCAGCGGCATCCCGTACGGCCAGGGCTTCGTGAAGAACGCCTACGTCGGCCGCACCTTCATCCAGCCCTCCCAGACCCTCCGGCAGCTGGGCATCCGCCTCAAGCTGAACGCGCTCGAGCACGTCATCCGGGGCAAGCGCCTGGTCGTGGTCGACGACTCGATCGTGCGCGGCAACACCCAGCGCTCCCAGGTGCGGATGCTGCGGGAGGCCGGTGCTCGGGAGGTGCACGTGCGGATCTCCTCACCGCCGGTGAAGTGGCCGTGCTTCTACGGCATCGACTTCGCCACCCGGGACGAGCTGATCGCCAACGGTCTCGGAACCGAGGAGATCCGGCGCAGCATCGGCGCGGACAGCCTCGGCTACATCAGCGAGGCCGACATGGTCGCGTCCACCGGGCAGCCCGCGGACCGTCTGTGCCGGGCGTGCTTCACCGGCGAGTACCCGGTATCCCTTCCCGACGACGAGCTCATCGGCAAGCACCTGCTCGAGCAGGCGCTGCCGGTCGCCGGTGCCGGCACCAGGGCTGCCGGAGCCGGCCGTGCGGAGCGCCGGGACGCCGAGGGGGTCACCTCGGGTGTCGGGGGCGGGGCGGCCACGGCCCTGCGGCACCCCTGAGGTGTCGATGAGCGGCGATCCCCGCCCCGGCGGCGCGACGTACGAGGGGGCGGGGGTCTCGATCGAGGCCGGCGACAAGTCCGTCGAGCTGATGAGGGTGTGGGTCGAGAAGGCCCGCCGGCCGGAGATGATCGGCGGCATCGGCGGCTTCGCCGGGTTGTTCGACGCCGGCGCGCTGAAGTCCTACGACCGGCCGCTGCTGGCCACGAGCGCCGACGGCGTGGGCACGAAGGTGGCCGTCGCGCAGGCGCTCGACGTCCATCACACGATCGGCTTCGACCTCGTCGGGATGCTCGTGGACGACCTCGTGGTGTGCGGGGCCGAGCCGCTCTTCCTCACCGACTACATCGCCACCGGCCGGGTCGTGCCCGAACGCATCGCCGCGATCGTCCAGGGCATCGCCGAGGCGTGCGTGACGGCAGGCTGCGCGCTCATCGGGGGCGAGACCGCGGAGCATCCCGGGCTGCTCGGCCCCGACGACTACGACGTCGCCGGGTCGACGACCGGCGTGGTCGAGGGCTCCCGGCTGCTCGGTCCCGGCCGGGTGCGTCCCGGCGACGCGGTCGTCGCGATGGGCAGCAGCGGTCTGCACAGCAACGGCTACTCCCTGGTGCGGCACGTCCTGCTGGACCGGGCCGGCTGGTCGCTGGACCGCCATGTCCCCGAGCTCGGCCGCACCCTCGGCGAGGAGCTGCTCGAGCCCACCCGGATCTACGCCAAGACCTGCCTGGCCCTCGCCCGCGAGACCCACACGCACGCGATGGCGCACGTCACCGGCGGCGGCCTCGCCGCCAACCTGGGCCGAGTGCTCCCCGAGGAGCTCTGTGCCGTCGTCGACCGCTCCACCTGGCGCCCGCAGCCGGTCTTCGACCTGGTCGCCCGGGTCGGTGACGTCGCCCGCGACGACCTCGAACGCACCCTCAACTGCGGCGTGGGGATGGTCGCCCTGGTCGACCCCGACCACCTGGACCTCGCCCTGGCGCTCCTCGCCCGGCACGACGTCCCGGCCTGGCGCTGCGGCGAGGTGGTCACCCCCTCCGGCCCCCACCTCGGCGGCACCGCCGTACTCACCGGCTCCCACCCGTCCTGAGCCGGTGGGCGGGGCGGGGGCTGGGGGCAGATTCCCATGTGATCCAGGCCGTTGGCCGCTTCCCATGGCGTACGCCGCGTGGGGAGCGGCTGATCGTCGTGGGAAGGGCGCCCCTTCGTTCGGGGAGCAAGCGCCGGCTCGACGTACTTTCGGGAGGAGGAAGCGCCGGCTCGGGGCGGTTTCGGGGGAGGATGCGCCGACTCGACGTACTTTCGGGAGGAGGAAGCGCCGGCTCGGGGTGGTTTCGGGGGGAGGATGCGTCGGCTCAGGGGTGGTTTCGGGGGAGGACGTGACGGCTCGGCGTACGGCGGGTGAGACCTCGACGTGCCTGGAGTGCGGGAACGACCGTCGGGCAGGTACCGTTGGACGCACGAGAGACCAGAGGAGCGACCGGACGCACGTGTGACCCGTCGATGTGGCGCCGTCTGACGTGCGCCGCGGGGGGTTCGCGTGACTCCGGCCAGAAGCGAGGGGGTCGACCCTATGGGGCGCGGCCGTGCGAAGGCCAAGCAGACCAAGGTTGCCCGCGACCTGAAGTACCGCACTCACGAGACGGACTTCGGCGCGCTGGCCAAGGAGCTGCACGGCGACG
>JBIOYO010000458.1:0-6494 GCA_044870175.1 Nocardioidaceae bacterium
TGGCGGCGCTGGTCAGCTCGATGGGGCTGCCGCTGATGGTCAAGCCGGCCAAGAGCGGCTCCGCTCTGGGATGCTCCGTGGTGCACTCCGCCGACGAGCTGCCCAGCGCGATGGTGAGCGCCTTCGCGTACGGCGACACCGCCCTGGTCGAGCACCTGGTCGTCGGGATCGAGGTCGCGGTCCCCGTCGTCGACACCGGCTCTGGCCCGCGCGCCCTGCCCGTGGTGAAGATCGAGGCCGACGGCGGGGTCTACGACTACTCCGCGCGCTACACCGCCGGATCCACCTCGTTCGAGGTTCCCGCCAAGCTGGACGACGAGATCCTCGCCGAGTGCACCCGTGTCGCGGTGACCGCGCACGAGGCCCTGGGCCTGCGCGACCTGTCCCGCTCGGACCTGATCGTCGACGGCGATGGCACGGTGTGGTTCCTGGAGGTCAACGTCGCGCCAGGGCTCACCGAGACCTCGACCGTTCCGCTGTCGGTGACCGCCGCCGGCGTGGACCTGGGCGAGGTCTTCGCCGACCTGGTCCAGGTGGCCACCGCCCGTTCCGTCTGAGCAGGCTTGCGTCTAGGGTCGGCTGCACGCCGTGACCTCAGAAGGAGTCAGCGTTCATGCGTGACCTGACCTACCCGATCATCATCCCGGCGGCGAAGCTGTGGTTCAAAGGGATGGACTTCCGGTTCCGTGTGGCCGGTGCGGAGAACATCCCGCGCGAGGGTGGCGCGATGCTGGCGTTCAACCACATCTCGTACGTCGACTTCATCCTCGGTGGCTTCGCCGCCCAGCCGGCCCGGCGGCTGGTGCGGTTCATGGCCAAGCGGGAGATCTTCGACAGCCGCAAGACCGGGTGGCTGATGCGCTCCATGCACCACATCAACGTGGACCGCGCGGACGGTCGCACCGCCGCCGACGAGGCGGCCCGCTACCTGCGCGAGGGGGAGCTCGTGGGCATCTTCCCCGAGGCGACCATCTCCCGCAGCTTCCTGGTCAAGGACCTGAAGAGCGGTGCGGTCCGGATCGCCGCGATGGCGGAGGTGCCGTTGATCCCCGTGGTGCTGTGGGGGACCCAGCGCCTGCTCACGAAGGACCACCCCCGGGACTTCTCCCGGCACAAGACCATCGCGATCTCCATCGGGACCCCCATGCGCCCGCGCGTCGACACGGCGGTCGCGCAGACGCTGGAGCTGCAGCGGATGATGAGCTCGATGCTGGATGAGACCATCAAGTCCTATCCCGCGGATGAGCAGCCGCCCGGCTCGTGGTGGCTCCCCGCCGCATACGGCGGCAGCGCCCCGACACCGGACGAGGCGGCCCAGCTCGACCGCGCCGAACAGCGGGAACGAGCCGAACGCCGCCGCGCCCAGCGGAAGGCCAGCGCAGACAGCTGAAGCGACGTGTCGACGAGGCGCTTCGCTCCTTCGCCGACTTGTCGACAAAGCGGTGCCGTCATCCAGCCGCCGGGCGATAGCCCCTCGCGGGTGGTCCCCGGCCTTCTCAGCCTGCAGATTCGGGCGGCTGCATGACGGCGACGATTCGCTCCAGGTCTTCCATGGAGGCGAACTCGATCGTGATCCTGCCCTTGCTGCGGCCCAGGTCCACCTTGACCCGGGTGTCGAACAGCTCGCCGAGCCGCTCTGCCAGCTCGGTCAACACGGGCTCGGCCCGTGTCGGCTTCCGCTCGCGGCGGGCGGGGGCGGTCTCTGCGGTTCCCACCGCCACGAGCTCCTCCAGACCGCGCACGGAGATCCCCTCGGCGACCACCCGACCGGCGAGGTGGTCCTGCGCCGCGGCATCCTCGACCCCGAGCAGGGTCCTTGCGTGCCCGGCAGACAGCACCCCTGCGGCGACCCGTCGTTGTACCGGCGCGGTCAGCTTGAGCAGGCGGAGGGTGTTGCTGATCTGAGGCCGGCTTCGCCCCAACCGGCTGGCCAGCTCGTCGTGGGTGCAGCCGAAGTCGTCGAGCAGCTGCTGGTAGGCGGCGGCCTCCTCCAACGGGTTCAGGTCCGCCCGGTGCAGGTTCTCCAGCAGCGCGTCGCGCAGCAGGACGTCGTCGGCCGCGTCACGGACGATCGCCGGCAGCAGCGTCAGTCCGGCCTCGAGGCCCGCTCGCCAGCGGCGCTCACCCATCACCAGCTCGTAGCCACCGTCCGCGGCCGCCCGCACCACGACCGGTTGCAGCAGTCCCACCTCCCGGACCGAGGCCACCAGTTCGGCCATCGCATCGTCGTCGAAGGCCTGGCGCGGCTGCCGTGGGTTCGGACGGATGGAGTCCACCGCGATCTCGGCGTAGCGGACGCCGTCGACCGGCCGCAGCCCATCGGCCCCTTCACGATCCCCGCCTCCCTGCCGATCCGTCCCGACCACGCCCGCCACGGTGCCGCCCGCGGCGCCGGCGGCGCCGGCCTCGTCCGTGCTCCAGGACCCTGCGGCGGCGCTGGAAGGCGAGCCCCGCCCGTCCGCTGGAGAGTCGGTGTCGGCCGCCGGCCGGGTCGGAATCAGTGACCCGAGGCCTCGGCCCAGCCCTCGTCTGGGAAGCTCGGTCATTCCTCACCCCCCGCAGTGGCGAGCTCACGGGCCGCTTCCAGGTAGCTCAGCGCTCCTGGTGAGGCGGGCTCGTAGGTCATCACGGTCTGCCCGTAGCTGGGCGCCTCTGAAAGCCGGACCGAGCGCGGAATCGCGGTCGGGAGCACCAGATCGCCGAAGTGGCCTCGAACCTCGTCTGCCACGCCGGCCGACAGCCGGGTCCGGGCGTCGTACATCGTCAGCAGCACGCTGGTGATGGTCAGCCGGGGGTTGAGGTTGGCGCGCACCAGCTCGACCGTCTCCAGGAGCTGGCCCACCCCTTCCAGGGCGTAGTACTCGGCCTGGATGGGGATCAGCATCTCGTCGGCCGCCACCAGGGCGTTGAGCGTCAACAGGCCCAACGACGGCGGGCAGTCGATGAGCACGTAGTCCATCCGGTCGTCTCGGTCCGCGCCGACCAGCTCATAGGCTCCCAGCGCCTTCCGGAGCCGGTTCTCGCGGGCCACCGTGCTGACCAGCTCGATCTCCGCGCCCGCGAGGTCGATCGTCGCCGGGCAGACGAACAACCCGTCCACGTCGGGGCTGGGCTGGACCACCTCGTGCAGGGCGACGCCGTCGACCATGACGTCGTACGTCGACGGTGCCCCGCGCCGGTGGTCGACGCCTAGCGCCGTGGAGGCGTTGCCCTGGGGGTCCAGGTCGATCACGAGCACACTCAGGCCATGCTGGGCCAGGCCAGCCGCGAGGTTTACGGCCGTCGTGGTCTTGCCGACGCCGCCCTTCTGGTTGGCCACGACGAAGACCCGGGTGTGGTCGGGACGCGGGAGAGGGCGTCGATGCCGCAGGCTCTCCCGGAGCCGCATCGCCCGGGCGACCGCCGCCGCCAGCGGGGTCGAGGCGTCGATCGCCGGGGGTGTCGCGGCCAGCTCACCCGCGGATACGGGGTGGATTCGAGCCGACTCGTCCGCCTGATGCGGCACGACGAGCCCCGGCCGTGGGGGCGGGGGAGACGCGGGCGCAGTCGTCACGGGAGAGGCCATCTCCTCCGTTGGTTTCACGTGAAACGTCCCTCCGAGAAGTTGCGCGGACCGCCGTCAGCCATGCTGGCAGGAGACACACCGCCGAGACAGGCAGAGCGATGTGGCTGTGGACGAGTCTGTGGATACTGTGGGTATCCGGTGCAAGGATCCCGGAGTTGCGGTTCCCCGTCGCCTATGTTCCCCCACCTCGCGCCCGTCGCCCCCTGTCGCGCCCAGCACGCTGCTGCTGGGACAACCCTAGACGCGAAGCCGGGTCTGGCAACACCCGTACGACTGTGGTTGGCGGCGTGACGAGGCCCGTGCCGAGTTGCATGGTCTCAATACTCCGGGCCCCGAGCGCCTTCAGCACGGGCTCTGCCGTCCGCAGGTCCTGGCTCACGGAGGCTCCCTTCATCGCGAGCATCACGCCTCCGGGTCCGAGCAGCGGGAGGCACCAGCCAGCGAGCCGGTCGAGGGGCGCCACCGCTCGGGCCACGACTGTGTCGAAGAGTCGCTGCCCGTGCAGGTCCTCGGCACGTCCCCGAACCACCTCGACTCGAGTCAGCGCCAGCTCCGAGACGGTCTCCTCCAGGAACAGGGTCCGCCGCAGGAGAGGTTCGACAAGGGTCACCGTCAGGTCCGGTCGAGCCAGGGCCAGGACGACGCCCGGAAGGCCGGCGCCGCTGCCGACGTCGGCGACGGTTGCGCCCATCGGGATCTGCTCCTCGACGACGGCGCAGTTGAGGAGATGTCTGGTCCACAGCCGCGGCGTCTCGCGTGGTCCGATCAGGCCGCGCACCACCCCGCTCGTAGCCAACACCTCGGCGTACCGTTCCGCCAGCGGAAGGGCAGCGCCGAACACGGCCGTGGCGGCAGCGGGGGGTGGCGGCGCGAGCGGCGTTTCACGTGAAACCACGATTGCCGATCCCGCCACCCGGTTCAGGCCGGGCTCACCACGACATACCGACGGGGTTCCACACCCTCCGAGGCGGTAGTCAGCCCGGCCGCCGCGACGGCGTCGTGCACGACCTTCCGCTCGAAGGGGGTCATCGGATCCAGCGCGACCGGCCGGCCGGTCTCTCGCACCTCCGCGGCCACCTCCGCGGCAAGCTTCTCCAACGACGCGCGCCTCGCGGCCCGGTAGCCGGCGATGTCGAGCATCAGCCGAGAGCGTTCTCCGGTGCCGCGAAGGACGGCCAGCCGGGTCAGCTCCTGCAGCGCGTCCAACACTTCGCCGTGCCGGCCGACGAGCTGGTCGAGGTCGCCCCCCACGATCGAGACCGACGCCCGATCAGCCTCGACGTCCATGTCCAGGTCGCCGTCGAGATCGGCAATGTCGAGCAGCTCCTCCAGATAGTCCGCGGCGATGTCGCCCTCTCGCTCCAAACTGGCCAGACGCTCCGTCGGCTCCTCGGGCTCGTCGGGCTGCTCATCAGGCTGGACGGGCTTCTCCCAGTCGTCGGCCGCGTCGAGCTGGACCGCCTCCGGCTCGCTCTCGTGCAGCTCGGCCTCCGGCTCATCGACATCGGGCACATCGACATCGAGCCGGTCCTCGTCCAGGACCGGCCGGGCGGGTGTCTCCTCGCTCATGTTCCTCGCACCTCTCGTCGAGCCAACGGTCATGCACCGGTGCCGTCGGGACCGGAGGGTCCGCTGCCGGGGCGGTCGCCGGGGGGTCGTTGCCCCTTGGGCTTGCCCTTCTTCCGCTGTTCCCGGGACTGCTTCTTCGGCTGCTGGCGCCGCGGCGGGGCGGGCGGCGGCGTGGGCTCGGCCCGCGGTGCCGGCGAAGGCGCCTCCTTGATGCCCTTCGCCTGTCTCTTGGCGGCGTCGCGAGCCTCCTTCGCGCGTGCGGCGGGTGTGCCGGGCGCCGGGTTGTTGCGGATGACGTAGAACTGCTGCCCCATCGTCCACAGGTTCGACGTCGTCCAGTAGATCAGCACGCCGATCGGGAAGGCGATGCCCCCCACCGCGAACACGACGGGCAGGACGTAGAGCAGCATCTTCTGCTGCTGGGCATACGGCCCCTGCATCGCGTCCGCCGGCATGTTCTTGCTCATCAGCTGCCGCTGGGTGAGGAAGGTGGTGGCGGTCATGGCGACCACGAGCACCGCGGCGAGGACGCGCACTTGTGTGGCGCTCTCACCCGAGGCCTTGGTGAAGGTGTCGGCGATGTGCGCGCCGAAGATCGTCGCGTTCGACAGCGACTCGACCTGCTCCTGGGTCAGCACGCCGCGGGTGACGCCCTTGGCGGCGTTGTCGATCAGCCGGAAGAGAGCGAGGAAGATCGGCATCTGCAGCAGGATCGGCAGGCACGAGGCGAACGGGTTCGTGCCGGTCTCCCGGTACAGCGCCATCGTCTCCTGGCCCAGCTTCTCCCGGTCGTGGGCGTACTTCTTCTGCAGCTCGCGGACCCGCGGCTGCAGCAGCTGCATGTTCCGGCTGGACTTGATCTGCTTGACGAACAGGGGGATCAGCGCCGCGCGGATGACCAGCGTCAGTCCGATGATCGACAAAGCCCACGCGGCCCCCGAGTCCGGGTCCAAGAACGTGGACAGCAGGTTGTGGAAGCCGGCGAGGATCACCGACGTGACCCAGTACAGCGGCCACATGATCGCGCTGCCGAGCTCCATCAGGGCGTCCATCGCTCAGGCTCCTACAGTCCGGGTCGGCCGCCGCCGAGGCGCGGCGTCCGGCCCAGGGCGGGCCGGGGGAACGGGGTCGTAGCCGCCCGGCGCCCACGGGTGGCACCGGGCGACGCGGCGCACCGCGAGCCAGCTGCCACGGAGGCTGCCGTGCACCGTCACCGCCTCCAGAGCGTAGGCCGAGCAGGAGGGATGGTAACGGCACACCTGGCCGTAGAGCGGGCTGATAGCGAAGCGGTAGGCCCGGAGCAGGCCGATCAGAACGTGCTTCACGACGCCACCGATGCCGGTTCCCGAGGGGTGCCCAG
>JBIOYO010000459.1:0-3245 GCA_044870175.1 Nocardioidaceae bacterium
AGTTGTGGCACAGCGCCGCCACATGGGTCGCACCCACCCGGTCGGCAAGCTCCAGCGCTCGGTCCAGGAGCGGCAGCCCCTCGTCCTCACGATCCAGCAGGACCAGCAGCCCGCCCAGGTTCAACAGCGCCAGCGCACGCAGGACGGGGTCATCGTCGGGGTCACCATCGCGGCCGACCAACGCCAACGCCTCTTCGGCGGAACGCCGCGCGGCAAGCGGCTGCTCAGTGAGCCACAGCTGCCGAGAGAGCGTGACGAGGCCGTGCGCCAGCCGCTGCTCGTCGCCGGACTGGCGCCACTGTGCGACCGCCGCGGCGGCCACGTCGGCTGCTGGGTGGAGCTGGTTGGTGTTGCTCAGCGCCCACGCGTATGCCTCCGTGAGCGCCGCGCGTTGCGGGACAGACACCTGGCGGCGCTCCAGGACCAGGGCGTAGCACGAGGCCGCCTGGCGGTGGGCACCTGCGGCCGTCGCCTCCGTCGCGGCCGCTGTGCCGTAGGCGATCACCGCGTCGTCGTCTGCCGCCTCGAGCGCGTGGTGCAGGACCCGAAACGGGTCGGGCTGGCCCTGCTCGAGCAGTGCGCGGAGGACCCGAGCGTTGAGGTCGAGGCGAACGCTGGCCGGAAGCGACTCGGCGACGGCTCGGCGCGCCAGCTCGTGCCGGAAGGAGACGGTGTCCGTGCGGACCTCGATGACGCCCGCGTGCTCCGCCTCGGCGAGGGGGACGACGCCGCCGCACATCGCGCGGAGGAGCCCGACCTCGACCCCGGACGGAACGACCGCGAGCTGCTCCAGCACCTGCTGGGCTGAGGCGCCCAGCTTGCGCACCCTCGCCAGCACGGCATCCACGACCGTGAGCGGGACCGTCTCCGCAGGCGCGGCAAGCGCCTCGGTCACGAAGAACGGGTTTCCCGCGGTGGACCGGAACAGCTCCGCAGCGTCCACGCTCGTCGACGCCGCCAGCTGCCTCACGGCGTCCGCGCTCAGGGGCCGGAGCGGCAGGCGCAGCGCCGCCGTACTCCCGAGACCGCCGAGGACGGGCCGCAGCGGATGGTCGCGGCCGAGGTCGTCGTCGCGATAGGTGAGGAGGAGGACGGCCGGCAGGTCCTCGATGCGGCGGCCGACGTACCGCACGACGTCCAGGGTGGCACCGTCCGCCCAGTGCACGTCCTCGATGACGAGCACCGTGGGCGCCGGCCCCGCAGCCAGCTCGTCTCGCGTGGCCGACAGCACGAGATCCGGGCCGTGGTGGCCGGCCAGTGCCTCGGCGAGCGGCCCCTCGCTCGATCGGGAGGCATCCCTGAGCGGGCCGAAGGCGCGTGGCGTCAACAGATCGTCGCACGCGCCGGCGAGCACTCGCGCCCTCCCGGCACAGCCAGACAGGAACGCGCGGACCAGACTCGTCTTGCCGATACCGGCCTCGCCGAACACCAGCGCGGTCGACCCTCGCCCCGAGGCGGCGCGGGCCAGGACCGTCTCGAGCGCGGTGAGCTCGGCCTGCCGTTCCAGCAGGTACGGCGCCATGCGCCCATCGTCCCATCCAGGCCGGCACAAGGCTCACCCGCTCGCCAAGGTGCTCCTGCCGGGGGCGTCCAGCCTCCGGGCACGGGTCCCGTCGTGGTCACCGGCGCCGCGATGCGCTGGTGTGCCGCTGCCGCGGTCTGGGCGACTCATTCTCGAACTAGGCAGTCGCTTCCTTGACATGGGCACCCGCCACCGATGAATGCCGGCGCCGGGAGCCGGCACGCTTCTTGTCTGGCGGGGAGGTCCCGCCTTCACCCATGCCGGACCCGATCTGGGTGGTCCGGCAGCCCTGACCGAGGAGAACATCCATGTCTGTTGCATTGCGTCGCGGGGGGCTCGCCGCCGGTCTGTCGGCCAGCCTGTTGGGCGGCCTCGCACTGGCGTCCGTCGGGCCATCCGCAGCCGCGGCCCCGACCGGCGACACCATCACCGTCGAGCAGATCACCCTCGACGACGGCCGGGCCGTGTCCCGGTCTACCCACGAGGTTCCGCTCTCGTCTCACATCGACCCAACCCGCGGACCGCTGAAGGAGACCCATGCCAGGGACAGGCCGCCGACCAAGGTGTCGGCCCTGCTGCGGGCCCAGCTGGCCAGGTCGCGCGGGGATGCCGCGGCGGCCCCGATGCGGGTCATCGTGACGTTCGTCGACGACCAGCAGGTGCCGCTCATGTCGGACTCGGCAGCGACGCGGACGGGGCAGATCGCCCAGCTCGCGCAGCGACGGGCGCCGGGCTACGCCCGGATCCGCGCCGATCTCGGGCGCCTGGGCGGCCGAGTCCTCGACACGCACTGGCTGACCAAGGCCGTGCTGGCCGAGGTTCCCGGCAGCGCCGTCGCCGAGCTCGCCGCCAGGGCGGACGTGCAGTACGTCGAACCCGCCCTGGGCGGCGAGGCCCCACCGGCCGACTCGGACTCGGGCAACGACGAGGCCGATGCCCGTGCGCTCCTGGGCACGGACCCGTACTTCAGCTCCGGCCGGACCGGTAGCCGGGTCGGGATCCTCGACAGCGGCGTCAACACCAAGACCCTCTTCACCGACCGGGTCATCCAGAGGCACGACCTTGTCGACGGCGGCTTCGGGTTCGACGGGTGCTCGACGACTCCGGGGGTGCTGGGCCACGGCACGAGGACGGCGTCGGCCATCATCGGCGGAAACGCCCTTGGCAACGACTTCCGCGGCATCGGCGCCCCAGTGCTCGACAGCTGGGACGTCTACGACGGGTGCGGGCTCGACCGCGAGGCCGCGATCGACGGCTTCGAGGAGGCCGTCGACGCCGGCGACAAGGTGATCGTCGCCGAGATCCAGGCGGCCGAGAGCGAGGACGAGGGCATCGCGCAGGCCGCGGACGACGCGTTCGACGCCGGGTCGGTCGTCGTCGCCGCGGCGGGGAACTTCAACCTGGGCACCAACGGCGCGCCTGCCGGCTGGCCGATGTTCAGCAAGTCTGTGACCTCACCGGGCAGCGCCCGCAAGGCGCTGGCCATCGGCGCCGTCGACGTCCACTCGCCGTTCACGTTGCAGGACTACTCCGGTCGCGGCCCGACCGGCGACGGCCGGATCAAGCCCGACCTGGTCGCGCCGACCAACGTCGAGACCGGGGACGCCACGAGCTTCACCGCGACCAGCGTCTTCACCGGGACGAGCGCGGCAACCGCACAGGCCGGCGGGACCGCGGCGGTCTTCCACCAGTTCCTCAAGGGCAGCGCCTCCAGCCTGGAGCC
>JBIOYO010000460.1:0-3030 GCA_044870175.1 Nocardioidaceae bacterium
GCGCACACGGTCGAACGGCCCTGGTGAGGCGCGCGTACCGCGGAAGGATCGAGGGTGAAGGAGGTCGTCATGACCGTCATCGCCAGCCGTCCCGACGCGGCGCGGCGCAGGCCCCGGCCGTCGCTCGCCGCGCGGAAGTCCGGCTACGTCGTCGCCGCACTCGTCAACGCCGCCATGCTGTACGGCGTCAACAGGTGGCCGGGGTGGGACGTGGTGCCGTTCCTGACCGAGGAGACCGAGGACGTGCTCCCCGCGGTGAACGCCTCGATCCTCGCCGGCCTGGTGGCGAACCTGCTCTATCTGGTCCGCGACCCCGAGTGGTTCCGTGCGCTCGGCGACGTGGTCACCACGTCGGTCGGTCTCTTCGCGATGACGCGACTGTGGGTGGTGTTTCCCGTCGACTTCGCCGAGGGCGGGTTCGACTGGGCGCTCGTGACCCGCATCCTGCTCGGGCTGGGAATCGCCGGATGCATCGTCGGGGTCCTCGCCGGCCTGGTGAGACTCGGGCGCGCTCTGGCACTCAGGAAGGACCCGCCCCGCACGCGCGGCCGCCCGTCGCGGCCGCACGGGACCGGATGACAGCGTCGCGGTCCCCGGCGGCCATGACACGTGCGGATGAGGCTCGAAGCGGGGTGATCGGAATGCACCGAGTACCGACGGTTGCGGCTTCCACCGCGGTCGCGACGTACGGCGCGCTCCAGCTGCTCGGACGCCGGGCTGGCTCCACGGCCCAGGAGCGCCGCGCCACGCTGCCGGGTGACGACCTCGTCGCAGAGCCACAGCTGGTCACCAACCACGGGGCGACCGTCCAGGCCAGGCCTGCTGACATCTGGCCGTGGCTGAGCCAGATGGGCTGGCACCTGGGCGGGTACTACACGCCCGACTGGGTGGACAGCCTGCTGTTCCCCGCGAACTGGCGGAGCCTCGACGCGTTGGACCCCGCGCTCGTCAGGGAGCTGAAGGTCGGCGACGTCATCCCGGACGGCAAGCCGGGGACCGCGTACTACGTCGTCGCGCAGGTCGACCGGCCCGCGCTGCTGCTGCTGGAGTCCCACACACACCTGCCCCCGGGCTGGGGCGAGAAGTACGGCGTACGGTTCGGCTGGACCTGGTGCTTCCGGTTGACCGACCTCGGCGACGGCTCGACGCGCGTGCACCTACGGGTGCGCGGTCACAGCAGCCCGTGGTGGCTGACGGCGCTCTATGTCGGTGCGCTCATCCCGGCGGACTACGTCATGGCCACCGGCATGCTGCGGGGAGTCAAGCGCCGGGCAGAAGCGCCCGCGGAGCCGAAGGCGTCTGGCCGCGAGCCGCTGCACCAGGAGCTGTACCTATGAGCGGCTCGCGGGGCTCACCCCTCGTGTCCGTCCTGCCCGCACCGCGCCGAGACGGGGAAGGTCGGCCGACAGGCGCCACCATCATCCACGCAGCTGCTCGGATCACCGCGCTCGCACTGGCGGCGGCTCTGACCCTCGCCGGCTGCGGTGACACCAGCGACGGGGACGGCGCAGCGAGCCCCAGCCCGTCCCCCACGTCAGCGGCGACGAGCGGCACAGCGGCGACAGCCGGCGCGAGCCCGTCGCCGACCGCCGAGTCGTCCACCGCACGCGTCTACTTCCTCGTCGACACCGGTGCCCGAGCCGGCTTCCGGCTCGCCCGCGAGACCAGGTCTCTGGTCGGCAGCGACCCCGCTGTGGCGGCGGTCCAGACGATGATCGCCGGCCCTGAGGACCCCGACTACGCCACGACGTGGAACCCGCGCACCAAGGTCCGGTCGGTCGAGAAGCACGGTCGCGTGGTCAGCGTCGACCTGTCCCGGCACGCGCGGCGGGCGAACGTCGGGTCCGAGGGCGCCGCGATGATGATCCAGCAGCTCGTCTACACCGTCACCGACGTGCTGGGCGAGAAGCTCCCGGTCCGGCTGCTGGTCGACGGCGAGCCGGCCGGCGAGCTCTGGGGCGCGGTGGTCTGGGACCGGCCGGTCAGGCGCGCTCCCGCGACGGACGTCCGGCTCCTGGTGCAGATCGACTCCCCTCAGCAGGGCGGCACCGTGGCGTCGCCGGTCACCGTCAAGGGTGACGGCGCCGTCTTCGAGGCCACCGTGCCCTGGCGTGTCCTCGACGCGTCCAGCGCGGTGGTGAGGAAGGGCACCACGATGACCAGTGAGGGCATGACGTTCGCGCCGTACTCCTTCAGGGTCAGGCTCGCCCCAGGCACCTACACCCTCCTCGTCGAGGAGGACGACCCCTCCGGAGGCGAAGCCCCCGGCGAGCCGATGCAGGACACGAAGGCCATCACGGTCGAGTAGGCCGGCCTCCGGACTGGCGCGCGATGGACCGAAGCCTCTTGGGTCCGCGCGGCGGAAGGGGCAGATTGGGGCCCAGGGATGACACGACCGAGGAGGGCGAGATGCACACCAGGACCTGGGACGTCCGAGTCTTCATCAGTGAGGACGGCTCACGAACGCACGCCGAGGCGGTGCTTCGGACCGACGCTGGCACCGAGCTGCGGCAGGCTGGTACCGCTCGGCGGAACCCGTCGGACCGCGAGGTCGCGGAGATCGGCGACGAGCTGGCGGTCGCTCGAGCCCTGTCGGGCCTGGCTCACGACCTTCTCGAGGCGGCGGCCGGCGACATCGAGCAGAACATGGTGTCGCGCTGAGGCCGCAAGGGGCCGGCTGGTTCTGGCGCGAGCGGGTTCGGCAGCCTGCGGTCGGCGTACGTGGGGTGCGCACCTGAGAACGGCGAGAAGGTGGGCGGGTAATGGCTGAGGCCGGGTACGGGATCCTGGTCGGTGTCACCGGCCGCGGCGAGAACTCCGCCGCGCTGCGGTGGGCCGCTCGCGAGGCGCGAGTGCGTGGCCTGCCGGTGACGCTGGTCCACGTGGCGGAGCAGGTGCTGCCGCCTCCGCCGCCCAGCCTGCTGCTCACCTACGAGGACGTCTTCGAGCTCGGAGAGCAGCGGGCGCGGGAGGCGGCAGAGGAGTACGCCGAGCTGTCCAGTGAGCAGGCCGGTGAACAGGCCAGTGAGC
>JBIOYO010000461.1:0-2044 GCA_044870175.1 Nocardioidaceae bacterium
CTCGCCGGGCGGGATCCGTCCGCGGCTGCCGAAGGCGCCGCCCGGCCACATCTTCCGCGGCTCGAGCCGGTGCGTCTCGCCGCGCAGCACGCGGGCCACCTCGGCCACCGTGGCCGGCTCCGGCGCCGGTGACAGCGGTTCGGGGAGCCCCCCACGGCACACCGAGCAGCGGCCGCAGGCGGTGGCGGACGGGTCGTCGAGGGTCTGCTGCAGCAGCTCCATCAGGCAGCCGTCGCCGCGGGCGTAGGCGCGCATGATGTCGGCCTCGCGGCGGCGCACCGCGACCACGCCTTCGTAGTGCGCGGCGTCGTAGGCCCACGGCACCCCGGTCGCACGCCACCCGGTCTCGACCCGCTCGGTGACGCCGTCGACGGCGAGCTGCTTGAGGACCAGCTCCACCCGGGTGCGCCGGACGCCGGACTGGGCCTCGACCGCGGCGACGGACTGCGGCTCGCGCGAGGCCAGCACCGCGAGCACCCGCTCCACCTGCTCGGGCACCGGGATGGTCGCCGTCGCGAAGTAGTCCCAGACCCCGTGGTCGGCCGACGACGGCAGCAGCACGGCGTGGGCCTGTTCGATGGCCCGCCCGGCCCGACCGACCTGCTGGTAGTACGACACCGGCGACGGCGGTGCCCCCACGTGCACCACGAAGCCGAGGTCGGGCTTGTCGTAGCCCATGCCGAGGGCGGAGGTGGCGACCAGAGCCTTGACCCGGTTGTCCCGCAACGCGTCCTCGAGCCGGTGGCGCTCGTCGGCGGCCAGCTGGCCGGTGTACGCCGCGACGCCGAGGGCGTCGCCGTACCGCGCGCGGACCGCCTCGGCCAGCCGACCGGCATCGGCGACGGTGAGCACGTAGACGATCCCGGAGCCGGGCAGCCGGGGCAGGTGGTCGACCACCCAGGCGTACCGCTCCAGCGGCGAGAGGTCGCCGACCACGGACAGCTCGAGGCTGGCTCGGGCCAGCCGCCCACGCAGGACCACGGCGGCCGCGCCGAGCTGACCTGCGACGTCGTCGGTCACCCGCTGGTTCGCGGTCGCCGTCGTGGCGAGCACCGGAGTCTGCGGGTTGAGCCGCCGCAGCACGTCGGCGACCCGCCGGTAGTCCGGCCGGAAGTCGTGGCCCCAGTCCGACACCGAGTGCGCCTCGTCGATCACCAGCAGGCCCAGCCGGCCGGCCAGCGCGTCCATGACCCGGCGGCCGAAGCCCGGGTTGGCCAGCCGTTCGGGCGACACCAGCAGGACGTCGACCCGGCCCGCCCGCACCGCGTCCTCGATGGCGTCCCACTCCTCGACGTTGCCGGAGTGCAGGGTGGCGGCCCGCAGCCCGGCGCGCCCCGCGGCGGCCACCTGGTCGCGCATCAGGGAGAGCAGCGGGGACACGACCAGGGTCGGCCCGCAGCCCTCGGCGCGGCGGATGGCCGTGGCCACCCAGTACACCGCCGACTTGCCCCACCCGGTGGCCTGGACCACCAGCACCCGAGCGGCGGGTTCGCACAGCGCCGCGACGGCGGTGGTCTGGTCCTCACGGAGCCGGGCGAGGGGGCCCGCCATCGCCGAGACCACGCGCTGCGCGACCTCCTCGCGGGCCGGAGCCAGCCGGGCCGGGGAGGCGGGTGCGGTGTCGAGCGTGGCCATGCCTCACACGGTAGGCGGGTGGTCGGACAGCGCAGATGGTCCGTCCACAGGCTTGACCGGTCGGAGCGACGCTTCGTACGTTCCCTCCCACGGGGGTGAGTGGAGGGACCACCATGCTCGCGTCTCCGGACCGCCGTCGCACCACCCGTCGCCGGCGCCGCACCCTCACCGCGGTCGTCGCGGCCTGGCTCACCGCGGGCCTGACAGCGGCGGCGACGCTGAGCGGCACTGCGGGCGCCGCCCCCCGGCAGCCTCACCACGAGGGGAAGCCGGCCAAGCCGACCAAAGTGGTGTACATCGTCCTGGACCAGCTCCGGCCCGAGTTCATCACCGCCTTCGACATGAGGAACGTCCAGCGGCTGATGCGCTCCGGGACCAGCTACCCCAACGCCTACCTCGGCCACATGGC